>OMQN01000068.1 GCA_900313235.1 uncultured Prevotellaceae bacterium
AAGAGAAGACGAAGTCAGTGTTCTACTGGTGGAAGACGGAGTCGTTCCAGAACGAGCACCTGCCTCGTGTGAAGATGGCCGGACTGGATGCCAACAAGTATTATAAGGTACACGAGCTGAACCGCATAGACCTTAGACCCATGGACATAGAGGGCAAGAGCTACAGTGGTGCGTACCTGATGAACCACGGCTTGGAGATGCCTTACCGCAACGAGCCGGAGTGGTCTAAGAAGACTGACTGGTCAAGTCGTGTGCTGCTGCTGGAAGCGGAATAGGAAGTCCTATTAAGCATTAGGCATTGAATTAAGCATTATAAAGTGGAAGGCGAGAAGAAAGACCTGCTGGCCCACATCCGAGAGGGGCGCGAGATGACGCAAGGCGAGAAGCTCAACTTGATTATCCAGTTGAGTATACCCTCCATATTGGCACAAATCTCGACGGTGCTGATGTTCTTCATCGACGCTGCCATGGTGGGACACTTAGGTGCCCGTCAGGCAGCATCGATAGGACTGGTGGAGTCGGCATCGTGGCTCTTTGTAGGTCTGACATCCGCATGCTCTATGGGCTTCTCGGTACAGGTGGCACACGCCATCGGTGCCAACGACCTGAAGCGTGCCCGCCGCATTCTGCGACAATCGCTGACGTGCTGTCTGCTGTTCAGCCTCTTCCTCGTGGTCATCGCCGCCAGCCTCCACCAACCCCTACCCCGCTGGCTGGGTGGCAGCGACGACATCGTTGCCGACTCGTCGCTATACTTCCTGATATTCGCCTGTGCGGCACCTTTCTTCCAGATGCAGAGCCTGTTTGGTTCGATGCTGAAGTGTTCGGGCAACATGAAGATACCCAGCGCGCTGAACATCCTGATGTGCTGTCTGGACGTCACCTTCAACTACCTGTTTATCTTCATCTTCGGCATGGGAGTACCAGGAGCAGCGCTGGGCACCACGGTAGCCATCTTCATCACAACACTGATGATGGGCTACTTCCTCTTCTGGCGCTCCGACATGCTGGGACTCTTTGGCAAGAAGGCCCGCGACATCCAGAACCCGCTGTATAAGTTTAAGCCCAGAGCCGACGTGGTGAGCATAGCCTTTAAGATTGGTGCTCCCATGGGAGCACAGCACATGCTGATGAATGGTGCACAGATTATCAGCACGATGATTGTGGCACCACTGGGTACGGTGTCTATCGCCGCCCACTCGCTGGCTATCACGGTAGAGAGTCTGTGCTACATGCCCGGATTCGGTATTGCCGAGGCTGCCACCACACTGATAGGACAGAGCATCGGCGCCAAACAGCAACAGATGACGCGCTCGTTTGCCTGGCTAACGACATCCTTAGGCATCTGCGTGATGACGGTGATGGGCATTCTGATGTTTATCTTTGCTCCCGAACTGATGACACTGATGACTCCCGTAGAGGAAATCATTGCCATCGGTACCGACTGTCTGCGCATCGAGGCCTTCGCCGAACCGATGTTTGCGGCAGCCATCGTCTGCAATGGTGTCTTTGTGGGTGCTGGCGACACGCTGAAACCTGCCATCATGAGTCTGGGATCTATGTGGGGCGTGCGACTGACACTGGCAGCTCTGTTAGCAGGCACCTACGGACTGGCGGGTGTGTGGACAGCTATGGCCATCGAACTGACGTTCCGCGGCATCATCTTCCTGCTACGCCTGTGGAAGTTTGGCAAATGACAGGAAATGAAAGGATGACACAGGGTGCCAAGTGGCACCAAGAGGCATAAAAAAAAATCAATGCTGTCTACGAATCCATCGCTGACAGCATTTTTCTTTTCCCTATTAATAACTAAAACCTTATGCTTTCTCTATTTTACCTTATTATTAACTAACACCTTAGCTTTTACTACTTACCTTATTAAATTATTACTACTAACCAAAATCTGTTTTGTTATCCTTATGAATCTTTTTTACCTTATTACCTATTGGTTGTTATCCTAATCTTTTACCTTTTGACGATGCAAAGGTACAACGAAAATGGAAATGTTGGTGCATTTCCTGCCTGTTTTCATCGAAAAATGAGCATATTCTTGACGAAAATCAATTGTTTGTGTCCGCACACAACGCATCGATGGCGTTTGTAAGCTCCACAAACTGGGCAATAGTCAACTGCTCAGGGCGCAAAGACAGTGAGAGACCAGAGGTGTCAGATGAGAGGTTGGCAGTGAGGGTGGCGATGGCCTCGTTGGACAACAACTGCTTCAGTGACACGCGCAACATCTTGCGGCGCTGGTTGAAGACGGTCTTGACGATGCGCTTAAACAACTGTTCGTCGCAGCCTAACTGTTGCACCTCGTTGCGAACCATGCGGATGACGGCACTCTGCACCTTGGGAGGCGGATTGAACACCGACGGTTCAACGGTAAACAGGTACTCCACATTGTACCACGCCTGGATGAGTACGCTGAGAATGCCATACTGCTTATTGCCTGGCTTGGCAGCCATGCGTACAGCCACCTCGTGCTGTATCATACCCGTACAACAGGGGATGAGGTCGCGATTGTCGAGCATCTTAAAGAAGATCTGCGAGGAGATGTCGTAGGGATAGTTGCCCGTCAGCACAAACTGCTGACCGTCGAAGACCTCGCGGAGGTCCATACGCAGGAAGTCTGCGCCCAAAATGTTCTCGCGCAACTTCGGGAAGTTCTCGTTGAGATAGGCTACGGACTCGCGGTCAATCTCAACAACTTTCAGCGGACGGGGTTTCTGCACCAGATATTGTGTCATGACACCCATGCCAGGGCCTACCTCCAGAACGGGCAGGTCGCTGTATGGAACATCTACCGTGTCGGCAATGCGCTTAGCTATCGAGAGGTCAGTCAGAAAGTGCTGCCCCAGATTTTTTTTCGGACGTACTTGTTTCATGGCTGCAAAGGTACGATTAAGCGAGCACAATACAAAACAAAAAACAACTTTTTTGTTTTTATTGTCGAGCGAAAGTACTTTCGACGAAGTCGCAGACAATAAAAAACCGCAGACATCACGTCTGCGGCATCAATTATTTCTCTCAAACTTTCTTTTGTTTACTTAACAAGTACCTTTGCATTCTTGCAAATGTACATGGCCTCTACGGCTGCTACGGCCTCAACGGCCAGTGAGATCATTGTTAAAACCATAATTGTTACCCTTTCTTAATCTTTTAATTGTTAATCCTAAAAACTTTCTTTTATACCTCGCTAGGTCTAATCTTTTTCCTTTTGACGATGCAAAGGTACACACTTTTTCGTTACGTTGTATCACTTTATGAGCATTTTCGGACAAAAATGGCGTTTTCTTTGACCTCAGTCAACATTATCTGGGTTTTGTTGATGTATATCAAAAATAATTTGTAACTTTGCAAAGTATATGAAGAGTAGTAGTATTTTTCTGAAGATATTGATGCCTCTGGTGCTAGGCGCAGCGATACTCTACTGGATGTATCGCGGCGAGAACTGGCAGCAGATACTACACGTCATGACAGACGAGATGAACTGGACGTGGATGCTATTGTCGTTTCCCTTCGGCATCCTGGCACAGCTGTTTCGCGGATGGCGCTGGAGACAGACGCTGGAACCCGTGGGCGAGCGCCCACGCATGTCGACAAGTGTCCATGCCATCTTCCTATCGTATGCAGCCTCGCTAGTGATACCCCGTGTGGGTGAGTTCACGCGCTGCGGTGTGCTGACACGCTACGACGATGTGTCGTTCCCGAAGGCGTTGGGCACCGTCGTCACGGAGCGCGCCATCGACTCGCTGCTGGTGATGGGCATCACGGCGATTGTCATCCTGCTGGAGATGAGTACCTTCGGTACCTTTTTCCAGAAGACGGGCACCAACCTGCACGACATCCTCTATGGCTTCTCATGGGCGGGCTACCTGGTTGTGGCCATCTGCGGCGTGGCCATGCTGATACTGCTGCACTTCCTGCTGCGCAAGCTCTCTATATATAATAAGGTGAAGGCTACACTGAGCGGCATCTGGGAGGGTGTCATCTCACTGAAGGATGTCAAGAACATCCCCCTGTTCAGTTGTTTCACGCTGGGCATCTGGGTGAGCTACTTCCTGCACTACTACCTGACCTTCTTCTGCTTCGACTTCACGGCAGGCCTGGGGCTTGGGTGTGCACTGGTAACATTCATCGTAGGTTCCATAGCCGTCATCGTCCCTACCCCTAACGGTGCTGGTCCGTGGCACTTTGCCGTAAAGACCATGCTCATCCTCTATGGCGTCGCTGACGAGAGCGCCCTCTACTTTGTACTCATCGTACATACCGTGCAGACCATGCTCGTGGTGGCTTTAGGCATCTATGCGTGGCTGGCACTGAACTTTACCACAACCAGAAAAATCAATTAACCCCAAATGGAAGAACTCATCTACAGAACAGCCCTGATCATTACGGGGCTTATCAACATAGGAATGGCAGGCTATCTGGCACTTAGCACTAAGCACTATACCAAATATCCCACCTACCATCGGACACGTATACTGACCATCATCTGGCTGATAGCCTTTGGCATAGGCTACAACATCCATGCCATATTCTATTGGCGCGAATACTGGCCAACGGCAGCATCGGCACTGACGGCCACCTACTTCCACCTTGGAGCCATCTGCTTCAGTTGGGGCTACACGTCGCTGCTGAACCCTAAATACACGTCGAGGAAAGTTGTCATCCGCGACATAGCCATATTTTTAATAGGTGTAACCGCCTATTGGACGGTTGCGCTGAACTGGAAGGAGGCGCCACTCTTCGTGCTGCTGTCTTTCTGCATCTTCTTCCTGTATTGCATTTATGGCGTCATTGTGTTCTACAGAACCTACAACCAGGTGAGCTACCGAATGATGAAGATGTCGCTGGGCAACGTGGGCGACTTTGTCAGGTGGATGCAGATCTGCTGCGACCTGATTATCCTCTTCGGCATAGGCAGCGTAGCCATTACCAGCATCTTTCCCAACGACAAATGGCCCTACGTGGTGTTGCTGTTGCTGGGTGTCGGCATCTTCGGATACATTGTCTACTCACTTGAGAACTACGGTACCAGGATAAAGGGAGCCACCCAAGCTACCTACAGGGCTGTCGTCAACGAGAAGAATGTAACGGCCAAGACGAATGACAGCAGGTTGAACATCCGCAAGTTCGGACTCAGCTTCTTGCTCATCGTTTCTCTGGGCACGCTGACGCTGACCTCATGTAAAGAGAGTCAGCACGTCAAGGTCACCAAGGCAGAGGCAGACAGTCTGATTGACATAGCCCATAAGGAGCATGACTATGAGAAAATACTGGCACTGGTAGAAGAGCATGAGGAGACGGGAACCATCTCGCCGCTGAAGGCCCACTATTGGCGCGGCTATGTTTTCTCACGACAGCGTAAAATGCGCATGGCAGAGAACGAGTGGAAACAAGCCATTGAGGAAGAGGCCACCACGCCAGAGGCACTGGAATACTATGCCAAGTCTGCCAACCGCCTGGCAGGACTGCTATTTATGAAGTTCGACTATGAGGGCACCATACGAGTGGCAGTACCTGCCATGAAGTTTCTGAAAGAGAACGACTTCACGGGTAATAGTGACTTTGCCAACCTGCACACGTTTGTAGGCAGTTGCCAGTTGAAGATGGGACAGGAAGAAGAGGCCGCCAAGAACTATAACATTGCTTATAGCCAGTATCTGCTTGTCACAGAAGACAACAAACAGGTGTCCGACTATACGACCGCCATCATAGGCATCGTCAACATCATCAACGCCTACATACAGAGTGTCAAGTACCAGGAGGCCTACGAATGGGTGAACCGCATGGACAACATGTTGAAGCGCTACCGCCAATTGCCACAGGCCGACAAGGGTTTTATTGACAAGGAGTGGGCACGACTGAACTTCTACAAAGGCTACACGCTGGAATGTCTGGGACAGAAGGAAGAGGCACAGAAGGCATATAAGCAGGCGTTAGGCACTCACTATGCACAGACGGCAGAAGGTCAGATTGAAGGTAGCACCTACCTGATTGCCGCACGCCGTTGGAACGAGGCTGCCGACAAGTACAATGGTCTGGAACAGCTGATTAGTCGCTACGACATGAAGATGACGCTCGACAACATCCGCACCTACCTGGTACCGAAGTTCCGCGCCAATGCAGGAGCACACCGCATTGACTCTGCCATCTATGTGGCGACCTGGATATGTAACGCCCTCGACACCGCCGTCACACTGGAGCGCAAGAACGCGTCTATCGAGTTGGCAACCATCTACGACATGCAGCAAAAAGAAAGGGAGATTACGGAACAGCAGGCCCGCTTGTCGCAGCAGCGCTATCTTGGTACCATGTTGGCACTGTTAGTCGTCATCGTGGGATTCAGCTTCTTCATCTATTTCCGTCATCAGGCCGCCTTGCGCCTGGAGAATGCCTACCGCGAACTGGAAATTGCCAATGGTCGCGCAGAGGAATCGTCGCGCATCAAGAGTGAGTTCATCCAACAGATATCCCACGAGATACGTACCCCACTGAACATTCTCTCCGGCTATACGCAGATACTGACCAACACCAACCTGGAGATTGACAGGGAGACACGCCACGAGATTAACAGACAGATCACGGAGAGCACAGACCGCTTGACGGGTCTGGTCAGCAAGATGCTGGAACTGTCGGATGCCCGCAGCAAGACGGTCATCGAACAGAACGACACGGTGTCGCCTGTAGACATTGCCCGAGAGGCAGTCAGATTGTCGGAGATAGAAGAGTCGAAGCATCTGACCTTCGACATGATGGTGTCTCAACAGACGGCTGCCATAAGTCTTACCACCAACCGTGAGGCAGCCGAACGCGCTCTGTCGCTCGTCCTTGACAATGCTCGGAAGTTTACGGCTCCCGCAGAGGCACTGTCGACAAACAACACGGAAGAGACTGCGAAGAAACAAAAGGTGGTACTCACCCTGCAGACTGTCGACGACGCCATATTCTTCATCGTGGAAGACACAGGTATCGGTGTTCCTCCGGAAGAGGCTAACCGCATCTTCGATGAATTTGTACAGTTGGACGAATACTATGACGGAACGGGTATCGGACTGACCATCGCCCGTTCACTGGCACGCCGTATGGGAGGCGACATCATCCTCGACACGAACTATTCGGGAGGTGCCCGCTTCATAATGATGCTGCCTATCAATAACCTTTAAACTACATACAAGACAATGAACGAAATTCAGAATCTAAACCCACAGTGCATCTGGAAAAACTTCTATGCACTCACACAGGTGCCACGTCCCAGTGGCCACTTGGAGAAAATCCAGCAGTACCTGCTCGACTTCGGTAAGCAGGCTGGTGTATATGCCGTAAAAGACCCCGCAGGAAACATCCACTTCCGCAAACCCGCCACACCAGGTATGGAGAACCGCAAGGGCGTCATCCTGCAGGCTCACATGGACATGGTGCCCCAGAAGACTCCCGAGTCTACGCATAACTTTGAGACAGACCCCATCGAGCCCTGGATTGACGGCGAATGGGTTAAGGCCAAGGGTACCACGCTGGGTGCCGACAACGGACTGGGCGTTGCTGCCATCATGGCTATCATGGAGGACAAGACGCTGAAGCACGGTCCCATTGATGCCCTCATCACGCGCGACGAAGAGACGGGTATGTTTGGTGCCAACGAACTGCCTGAGGGTGAACTGCAGGGTGATATCCTGATGAACCTCGACTCTGAGCATTGGGGTAAGTTCGTCATCGGATCTGCCGGTGGCATCGACGTTACCGCCACCCTCGACTATCAGGAGGCAGACACCGACGCTGACGATGCTGCCGTCAAGGTGACAGTGAAGAACCTGCGTGGCGGACACAGCGGACTGGAGATTAACGAAGGACGCGGCAACGCCAACAAGTTGCTTGTACAGGTGGTGCGCGAACTGATAGCCGAGACAGAAGCACGTCTGGCATCATGGGACGGTGGCAACATGCGCAACGCCATCCCCTTCAAGGCCGAGGCCGTATTGACGCTGCCCAAGGAGAACATCGCTGCACTGAAGGAAATCGTTGCCGACTGGCAGACGACATTCAACGACGAGTTCAAGCTCATCGAGCCTCAGGGTATTGAGGTTATCGTAGAGGAGGTAGCCACTCCCGCCAAGGAGGTGCCCGTAGAGATACAGGACAATCTCGTTGACGCCATCTTTGCCTGCCACGACGGTGTCATCCGCTATATCCCCGCCTACCCCAGCGTCGTAGAGACCAGTTCTAACCTGGCCATCATCAACATCGGCGAGGGCAAGGCCAGCATCAAGATCCTGGCACGCAGCAGCCGCGAAGACATGAAGGACTATGTCGTCACCATGCTGGAGAGTTGTTTCTCCATGGCTGGCATGAAGGTAGAGACTGCTGGCTCATACGGTGGATGGGACCCCAACCCCGACAGCGAGATTCTGCACCTGTTGCTCAAGGAATACAAGGAACTGTTTGGCAAGGACGGCATCATCCAGGTAGACCATGCGGGTCTGGAGTGTTCGGTCATTCTAGGCAAATACCCCTGGCTTGACGTCGTATCACTCGGTCCTACGATGAAGTCACCACACACTACTACCGAGCGTGCACTCATCGAGACGGTAGCACCCTTCTGGGAACTGCTGAAGAAGACACTCGAGGATATTCCAGTGAAATAATTCAATAAAAAATCGCAGATTTGTTTGGCAAATCTGCGATTTTTGCCTATCTTTGCACCCGATAAACTCAAAATCAATAATAATTATGGACGATTACCCGGCGGATACTTTTAACGAGTAAGGCTGGAGGATGGCAAGACTGCTAATCCTCTTGCCATGAGATTGGCTGTTGGCTTTTAGCTATTAGCTATTGACCAAAGCCCAAGAGTTAAGATAAAGCCAAAAGCGAACAGCTAATGGCCCAAAGCTAAAAAAAGGATTAGCACAATGAAGACCTATTGGAACACCCAGGGTGGACTGAACCAACTCAAGGAGTGGCAGTCTAATTGTTGGATACAGGTGACGTGTCCAACGGAGGAAGACCAGCAGTTGCTGGAGAAACAGTTCAACATTCCCGACTACTTTCTCTCCGACATCAGCGATACGGATGAGCGCGCCCGTTACGAATATGACGACGGATGGATGCTCATCATTCTGCGTATTCCCTATGTGAAAGAAGTACGCTCACGTACACCCTATACAACGGTACCATTAGGTATTATCCACAAGCGCGACGTGACCATTACCGTCTGCTACTACGAGACGAACATGATGATTGACTTCGTGTCGTATCAGCAGAAGCGTGGCGTGGGATTCACCGATCATGTCGACATGATATTCCGTTTGTTCCTGTCGAGCGCCGTATGGTATCTGAAACGTCTGAAACAAATCTCCATGCTCATCGACAAGGCCAAGCGCAACCTGGACCGTGAGGTCAACAACGAGAGTCTGATAGGTCTGAGTCGTCTGCAAGACTCGCTGACCTACTTCAACACGTCCATCCGCGGCAACGAGACCCTGCTGTCGAAACTGAAGTTCAAACTGCAGATTGACGAGTTGGATGCCGACCTCATCGAGGATGTCAACATCGAGATGACACAGGCCCGCGAGACGACGAGCATCTACTCGAACATCCTGGAGTCGACGATGGACACCTACCAGTCGATCATCAACAACAACATGAACACCATCATGCGTACGCTGACCTCCGTGACGATTATCCTCATGCTGCCCACGTTGGTAGCATCATTCTTCGGAATGAATCTGGTCAATGGCATGGAGAGCAGCCCAGTGGGTTTCATCGTCGCTATCGTCATCAGCATCCTGATTTCGGTGCTCTCATGGTTCATTTTCAGGCATAAAAGACTCATTTAATACACTTTTCGTCAAAAAAATTAGGTAATATCAGAAATATTTACTAATTTTGCCAACCTAGTGGTATGAACTAACCAAATCATTAACTAATTTTTATGATGATGGACTCTCAAGAAAACGCTCTCGTAGAAGAGCAGAATGTAAATGAAGCTGCCGTTGTGGAGAACACTGAAAGCGCAGAAGTCACAGAAAATGTTGAACGTAAGCAGTATGACACCAAGAAGGATGTCTTAGAGCGTGTCCGTGAGATTGCTCACAGCGACGAGGCTCCCCAGAAAGACGAGGTCGACTACCTGAAGACAGTCTTCTACAAGCTGCATATTGCCGAACGTGAAGCAGCCCTCAAGGAATATATTGATGGTGGTGGCGACCCAGAACAATACCAGATAACACCCGACCCAGAGGAGGAAGCCTTCAAGGCCGAGATGGGTATTATCAAGGAAAAGCGTCAGAAGTTGTTCCGCGAGCAGGAGCAAGAGAAGCAGGAGAACCTGGAGAAGAAGCTCGCCATCATCGAGAAGATAAAGACCATGATAACCTCCCCTGAGGAGGCTAACAAGTCGTATAAGGACTTCAAAGCCCTGCAGGAAGAGTGGAAAGAAATCAAGAACGTGCCAGCAGAGAAGGCCAACGAACTGTGGCGTAACTACCAGTTGTATGTGGAGCAGTTCTACGACCTGTTGAAGCTGAACAGCGAGGCACGTGAATATGACTTCAAGAAGAACCTGGAAATCAAGACCAAGCTTTGCGAGGCTGCAGAGAAGTTGGCTGAAGAGGCAGATGTCATCAGTGCCTTCCACCAGTTGCAGAAGCTGCATCAGGAGTATCGCGAGACTGGTCCCGTAGCCCGCGAGTTGCGCGAGGAAATATGGAACCGCTTCAAGGCTGCGTCGACTGTTATCAATAAGCGCCACCAGCAGCACTTCGAAGACCTGCGTGCCAAAGAGGAGGACAACCTCGCCAAGAAGACAGCGCTCTGCGAGAAGGTAGAGGCTATCGCTGCCGAGGAGAACAAGGGCAGCGGCGACTGGGAACGCCACACAAAGGAGATTATCGAGTTGCAGGCTGAGTGGAAGACCATCGGCTTTGCACCGCAGAAGATGAATGTAAAGATCTTCGAGCGCTTCCGTGCTGCCTGCGACGACTTCTTTGGCCGTAAGGCTGAGCACTTCCGTGGTTTGAAGGACACCTTCAAGGAAAATGCCGACAAGAAGCGCGCCCTCATCGAGAAGGCCAAGGCACTGCAAGACTCTACCGACTGGAAGTCTACTAGCGACAAGCTCATCAACCTGCAGAAAGAGTGGAAAACCATCGGCATGGTTCCCAAGAAGTTGGGCGACCAACTGTGGGAGGAGTTCCTGGCTGCCTGCAATAAGTTCTTTGAAGCTCGCAATGCCGCAGGTGCCAACACCCGCAGTGACGAGCGCGAGAATCTGGAGAAGAAGCGTAGCATCATCGAACAACTGAAAGCCGTTGCCGAGGAGAAGGCAGAGGGGCTGCAGGAGAAGGTGCAGCAGCTCGTCGAACAGTATCAGGCTGTGGGGCACGTGCCGTTCAAAGAGAAGGACAAGCTCTACGAGGAGTACCATGCCATACTCGACAGTCTCTATAAAGAGCTGAACATCAGCGTCGCCAAGCGCCGTCTGTCGAAGTTCAAGGACACCATCAAACAGGTTGCCGAGCGTGGTGAGAATGCGCTGGACAACGAGCGTGCCCGTCTGATGCGCCAGTATGAGCAGCTGAAGAACGAGGTACAGACCTACGAGAACAACCTCGGCTTCCTGAACGCTTCGTCAAAGAAGGGCAACAGCCTCATCGACGAGATGAACCGCAAGGTACAGAAGTTGAAAGACGAAGTACAGCTGGTGCGCGAGAAGATTAAGGCCATCGATGCCGAGAACCGCGAGAAATAAAGAAAACTCCCGCAAGCGCTGCTTGCGGGAGTTTTTATTTTACTGCATGTCGTAGACAACCTTCATGAGCTTCTTGCCCAGCTCGTCAGCCATCTCCATGGTCTGTGCCTCGCTATAGACACGGATGATTGGTTCCGTATTCGACTTGCGCAGGTGTACCCAACGGTCGGGGAAGTCAATCTTCACACCGTCGATGTCGTTGACCTGTGCAGTAGGATCCTGCGCAAACATCTCCTTGACTTTCACCAGGATGGCGTCAACATCCGTCTCGGGTGTCAGGTCTATTCGGTTCTTAGCAATCTGATAGTCGGGGAAGGAGTTGCGCAGTTCGCTGACCGTGCCTCCCTTCTTGGCCAGCGACGTAAGGAACAGGGCGATGCCTACCAAGGCGTCGCGACCATAGTGGCTCTCAGGATAGATAACACCACCATTGCCCTCGCCACCGATGACGGCATGCACCTCCTTCATCTTAGTGGTGACGTTGACCTCGCCGACAGCAGCAGCGGCATACATACCACCATGCTTCTCTGTGACATCACGCAAGGCACGTGTACTACTCAGATTAGAAACGGTGTTACCCTTGGTCTGCGACAGCACATAGTCAGCAACGCTAACCAGTGTATACTCCTCACCAAACATACGGCCATCCTCGCAGATAAAGGCCAGACGGTCGACGTCGGGGTCAACGACGATGCCTAGGTCATACTGACCGGTCTTCAACTCGTCCATGATGCCCTGCAGGTTCTTCTCCAGCGGTTCGGGATTGTGGGCAAAGTCGCCCGTCACCTCGCCATTGAGGAACTTATAACTGACGCCCAGCTTGTCGAGCAACTTCGGCAGGATAAGACCACCCACCGAGTTGATGCTGTCTACACATACCTTGAAGCCAGCCTTCTTGACAGCCTCAACATCCACCAGTTTCAGGTCAAGGACAGCTTGTACATGACGGTCGTCGAACGAGTTGTCAACGGTAACATGTCCCAGGTCATCGACCTCAGCATATTGGAAATCTTCTTTCTCAGCAATAGCCAGCACCTCGGCACCCTCAGCAGCAGTCAGGAACTCACCCTCGCTGTTCAACAGCTTCAAGGCATTCCACTGGCGCGGGTTGTGCGAGGCGGTAATAATGATACCACCATCAGCACCGCTCATGCGAACAGCCAACTCGGTAGTGGGGGTAGAAGCATAGCCGATATCCAACACGTCGAAGCCCATGCCTACCAGCGTACCGCACACCACGTCACGTACCATATGACCTGAGAGGCGTCCGTCACGACCAACGACAATCTTGGCTTTGGACTGTTTGCCACCTGCATTCACCTTCTTGCCGATAAATGCGGCATAGCCTGTTGTAAACTTAACAATGTCCAGTGGATTCAGCGTATCTCCTGTGCGTCCGCCAATCGTACCGCGGATGCCGGAAATAGATTTAATCAATGTCATAGTAATTCTATTATATCAAGGTTCAATAATCACAACACACGCCATCAGCGCTCACGCTGATAGGTCACCTCATAGTAGCAAGGCGTCACACTCGAAGAAGCATCAGCAGTACCCTGTGAGTGGGGCACGATGAGGCGTACCTTGGCAGTCTCCTCACCATCGTTCTCAGGACGGCCTATCTTCACATAGTTCAGCGGGACAAGCCAACCACCAGGTACTGATGCAGAACCATGATAGCGGTACATCATACCGGAAATGAATGAGGCTGTAATGGTTGTACCCAGACGCTGAACGCTCATCTTGTCGAGAAACTGCGATACGTCAATGTTGGAGCCAATTGACGACATTGAGGCATGCACGTCGTTACGCACCATGACATCACCCGTCTTGATGTTCTGCTCCATAAAACGGCACAGCACATTCACCGTCTTCTCTTCCTCCAGCACGCTGCCACACCCTTCACGGACAATCTGCATATAGACGCCATTACGGGTAAACTTCACAAACTGGTTCTTGGCCAGGTCGGTCTTGTTGCCCTGTGACTCGAAGGTCGTCTGGTCGATGACCTCGATGCCCTGTTCCTGGATAAAGCGCTGAATGGCGTCCTGTTCTTTCTTCTTCATGTCCGAGTAAGTCTCATACTTCTCGCAACCTGCAAGCATAACAACAGTCAGCAACAAAGCGATGATATAGGAATATTTCTTCATTTTTCTTCTGCTATTTGTTTTTTCCGGGACAAAGGTACGAATTATTACTGAAAAAACGAATAGTTTTGCTGCATAATCATCGGCATAGGAGTGTTTTTTTACAAACCTTTGCAGAAACATTCCACCAACTAACTTTTTTTATCAAAAGCGATACGATGCACACACTGGGCAGCATATTATCGCAGTCCTCGGAGGGAAGCCTCTGTCTTTCTGACATCTTTAGCCAGAGGGCTATCCGTTTCTGGTGGATACGACGACAGCGTAATGGTTATAATACTCATTAGCAACATAGCAGCCACCATAAACAGAAGCAGGGTTTTTACGTTCTTGGGTACAGTCATAGTCGTTTATTTTGTTACAAAATCCTCGGAGGGTTTCATGGTATAGTTACAGGTCACACACAGTAGCGTCAGCTCCCCCGACTCCGACAGTTCTGTTGTTTCCGTCAGCTCGTCGAAGTTGTGGGGGTAGCGCTTCAGCAGATCAGTAGTAGCATCATAGTTGAAGTTCAACTTCATCAGGTTAAAATTAGTATTATTGGTAAAGAAAGGGTCTTGTGTAGAGGCGGCATTGACCTTCGTAGAAGGAACTAACAAGCCTGCGCATATTAAAAGAGGTATCATCATGCCCGACAGCATGGCGGCACGATTGATGCCGTGATGTACGGCTCTGTCAATGAGTTCTTGGTTGCGACGGATCTCGCGGACGATAACATTGTTTTTCTCCTTGATTTCGTCGTTCTTGTGGAACAGGCACAACACCAGCACTCCCACCACCATGGCGAGAACCACCAGCGCTAAGGCCATCAGAATCATCAGAGTTGTTATTTCCATCTCAACAGTCTTTTATTGTTTTGACACTGCAAAAGTATATAAAAAAGTCCGTACTCACAAGAGCACGGACAAATGGTCGGATGGTTTCAGACAAATGGTCGGATAGTTCCGACAAAGCGTCGGACAAAACGACGGATTGTCGGATGTTACATGCTGTCTTTCGTTTGTTTATAAGCTGTTGGCGTCATGCCATACTTAGCACGGAAATTGCGTGTAAAGGTGTCGGCACTGGTGAAACCGCTGGCCTGGCTGACCTGCTCAATGTTCATCTCGGGCTGGTCGTTCATCAGACGGATGGCATAGTCGAGGCGCAACTCGCGGACGTATGCCGGCAGTGAGTTACGGTCGCTGCCCTGTGCGAAGGCGGCACCAATATGTTCTTTCGACAATCCCGTATGACTGATAAGTGTCTGCCGTCCGAAGTCGGGTTGCAAGAACAACTTCTCGTTTTCTATCAGGTCACGCAGGCAGAGGAAGAGTTGTTCTTCGTTCAGCGTGGTATAATCGGAGATGCTGATAGCCACTCGGCCATTCTGGGTATTCTGGACAGTGTGCTCTACTTTCTGTTCTTCAGCAATCGACTGCGTAAGGTTTTGTTGGTTATGCTGACACTGTCTGTATTTCTCCTTGTACTCCACAGCTTCAGTAATCTGCTGGGCAAGGATGCGGTTTTTCTCCTTGGAGGCACGCCACTGACGGTACACATAGACGGCAAAGCCCAGAACTAGCAGCGCCACAATGCCGATGGCAATACTGATGGCAACGGTCAGACGATTACGGGCCTGCTCTTCGGCAATCTGCCGTTCTTTGCCTTGTGTATCGTAGACGACGGCAAGTTCGGCAGCATCGCTACGCTTCTGTCTGACGAGCGCTGAGTCGTAGACCTCGGCAATTCGTTTTGCCATCTGCAAGGCAGAGTCTTTACGACCTGCATAGTAGTTGGAAAGGAACTTTGGCAACAGCTCATCGCCAATGGTCTCCAGGTCGTACTCTATGCTCCGTTCTTCCATGAAGTTATCAAGGAAAGAATAGTTATAGGCAGCCTCATCATAGCGATTGGCAGACATCAGATAGGCACAACTCATGATATGGCCTTCAGCGCTCTTGCCATAGTAGCTGGTGGTATAGTCCTTATAGTAGCGCGAGGCCTCGGCTTGCTGTCCGCGATCCTGACAAATCTGCGCACGGTGTAGTGAGATGAGTGCGTGGTGGAAGTCAACATCCACAGAGTCTGCCACCTTACTGGCCTTATAGATAGTCAGCAGCGAGTCCTCACGGTTGATCCACGTCTCGGCTTCATCGATTTGCTTATTGTTGAAATGGGCAATGGCAATGTTCTCCATGGTGCGCATAGCAGTTCGCATCTCATGGCCAGTGCTATCGTTGCTAATACATAGCTGCAGCCAGTGGAAAGCGTCGTCGAAACTCTTTTCTGCATCAGCAGGACGAGCCAGTTTCAGCTGTGTGTTGCCCAGACAGAAGTATAGGTTGTGCAACTCCCGTGAACAACGCGGGTGATCCAGCTGTTTCAGCCTTTGGATGAAGTGCATCGCCGTACGGATGGCTCCGTCGAGGTTGTGCTGTGCATTCTGCAGATTGGCCAGACTGGAACCTGCATTGATGTACTCCCAGAAATCTTCGGCTGGTGGATTGTCATCAGCGCTGGCACGACTGAAACACTCGACGGCCTTCTGCATCTGTCCCATGCTGACGTATGCTATACCCCTGTAGTTGTCGGCACGGACGGCAGAGAGCTTGCCGGCTTTGGAGAGACTGTCGCAGAGGGCGAGGGTGCGATCGAAATCGTCCATCATTCCTGCCCCGATGACAAGACTGTCCACGTGGGTGTAAACGGTAGCATCGGGAATGTTCTCCTGCTCCTGCGCATCCTTGCTGCCACATGCCGTGAGCGCAGCAAGTGCACAGGCGACGCTGAATAGATAAAAGAATTTAACGACTCTCATTATTATATATGTGTAAGCATCTATGGTTGCTTATCTCAGACGATCCTCAAAGGCGACAAAGGCCTGTTTGACAACGTCGACAGCCTCGGCAAGTGTGCATTGTAACTTGCCTCCAGAGGCATTGAGATGGCCACCGCCATTGAAGAAGCGTGCGGCGACCTCGTTGCAAGGGAAGTCATCGACAGAGCGCAGCGACACCCATATCACCTGCTTCTCCGTATCTTCACGCAGCGAGATGCTGAGCTTCAAGCCCTTGATCTGCAGAGGCATATTGACCAGCCCCTCTGCGTCGCCCTTCACGAAATGGAAGCGCTTCTGGTCTTCACGATTCAGCGTATAGAAGGCGGCATGCCGTTGTTCGTCAACAACCAGACAGTTGCACAGCACGTGACCCACCATGCGGAGACGATGCACTGAGTAGTTATGGTAGACGTTGCGGTATATCTTGTCCTTGTCGATGCGCTTGGTGAGCAGTTGCGAGATGATGTAGTAGATGTCACAGTCGGAGGAGTTATAGGTGAAGCCACCAGTATCTGTCATCATGCCACAGTAGATGGGAATGGCGAAGTGCTTGCTCTGCTGTTCGAAGAGTCCCAACTGCCATACCACACGGAACACCAGTTCACAGGTTGACGAGGCTCCAGGACGTGATACGACCAATGCCGCATCGACATCGGGGTCAAGGTGGTGGTCGATGAGCACCTTCTTAGCAGGCGACGCACTGAGTGCAGCCTCCATCTGGTCGGTACGAGCCAACGTATTGAAGTCCAGACAGATGATGAGGTCGGCAATCTTCAGCACCATATCGACATAGTCGCGACGCTTGTCGTAGCGCACAATCTTCTCGCTATTGGGTAGCCACTGCAGGTAGTCGGGATACTGGTCGGGAGCCACCATGACGGGTTCCTTACCCATCTGGCGGAGCACCTCGCCCATACCCAGTACAGCACCCAGGGCGTCACCGTCAGCATTCTGATGGCAACACAATACGATGGTTTCTGATTGAGATAAGAGGGAGCGCAGCGTGCTGCACTCCCCTTCTGTCATAATCGGTTCCAGCATTGGCTTAGAACAGTTTGTTGGGATAAACGCCCTCGTCAACCAGCTTCTGGATACGTTCCACAGTAGCCTCGCGGTCAGCGGCATAGGTCACGCCAAACCACTTGCTGGTGGTATCGAGCACCTCGCAGGTAGCGGTACCGTCATTGATGAGCTTGTTGACCATCAGCGGAATAAAGAACTCTGCCTTCAGGTTCTGCATATTCTTCGGGTCGCTCAGGAACTCCTTGAAATACTCCTCAGAATACTCGAAGTAGTCGGGAGTGAAGCCCCATACATTCATAGATACAGGGGTGTTGTCGTCGAGCTTCTGCCACTCGCCCTGCTCATCCTTGAACTGGATGGTGCCGTCCTTGCGCAGAATCTCGGTACGCTCTACAACATCCGTCAGGTGACGCTTGTCGTTGTAGGTGCAGACGCCACGAGCCACGCTACCGTTCTCACTGAGCGTGTTGCAGACGCGGAAGCCCACCATGGCATACTGGTTCTTGGCACCTTCAGGCAGGTTGCTCAGGAACTTGCCAATCTGCATGAAGCAGTCACGGCCATAGAAGTCGTCGCAGTTGATGACACAGAAGGGTTCCTTAATCACATCCTTACCCATCAGCACGGCGTGGTTGGTACCCCAAGGCTTCTGACGGCCTTCGGGAACAGAGAAACCTGCGGGCAGTGCATCAAGGGCCTGGAAGCACAACTCACACTGTACCTTACCCTCGTACTTAGAGAGAATCTGTGTGCGGAACTGCTCCTCAAAATCCTTGCGGATAACCCATACTATCTTGCCAAATCCTGCCTGGATGGCATCGTAGATACTGTAGTCCATGATGGTCTCGCCGTTGGGGCCCAGACCGTCGAGTTGCTTCAGACCGCCATAACGGCTGCCCATGCCTGCTGCTAAAAGAAATAATGTTGGTTTCATAATGCTTTATTGAATGTATTAATGTTTAATCTTTAATGTTCAACGTCACCTTTTTGCTCAACTTGCGCTGCTTGTCCTTGACGGTGAGCGTCAGGTTTCCTGCCTGCTGGGCGCTACGCACCACCACGACGAGTTGTCCGTGGAACAGCTTCATCGTGGGCTGTTTAAACGATTCCAACGAAGTGGCATCGCCGTTGCAGACGGCCTCAAAGCTGCCGGCACCTGTTACCTCGAAGTCCAGCTGGTCGGCAGCATCTGGTATCAGCGTGCCTTGCTTATCCGTCAGCGATACAGTGACGAAAGCCAAGTCCTCGCCATCGGCAAGTAAGAAGTCTGAAGGCTGATGGCTGATGGCTGATGTTTGATGTTGTGTCCACACGTCGAGTTTCAGCTGGGCGGGTTTGCCTGCTGTACGCATGGTCTTCTCACCCACCTTGTTGTCGTTGGCGTCATAGACTACCACCTTCACCTCTCCTGGCTCATACTTCACCTCGTTCCAACGCAGGCGGAAGCGATCCAGTCGCTCAGCAGGGTTCTTCGATATCTTGCCCTGGCTCTTGCCGTTGACAAAGAGCTCGGCGGTGGGATAGTCGGTATAGCAATAGACGGGCGTCACCTCTCCTACCCTGCTCTTTCCCCACGTCCAGTGTGGCAACAGGTGGATGGTGTGCTCGTTCTTGTTCCAATGTGAACGATAGAGGAAGTAGCGGTCCTTAGGCAGTCCTGCCAAGTCGCAGATGCCGAAGTAGCTGCTGCGTGAAGGCCAGTATTCATCATAAGGTGAAGGCTCACCCAGATAGTCATAGCCTGTCCATACGAACTCGCCAATGACCCACTTATAGTCTTCCTGCCAGCACCAGTCGTCGTCAGGCAGGTTCGACCACGGACAGTAGTCGAGGTCGTAGCCAGAGCACTGTCCGTCAGTACCCTCGATAGCCTTGGGGTCATAGCTGCCAGCATACGAGAACTTGCCATCGTTGTTGTTAGGCTCTGCAGGGAAGTGGTACACGCCACGCGACGAGACGGTCGATGTGGTCTCTGAGCCCAACAGGAAACCCTGTGGCAGACGCTTGATGCCGTCGGCATAGCGGTGCAGACGGTAGTTGAAGCCTGGCACGTTCATCGCCTGTGCCACGCCACCATTGATGGCGCCATCGGGATTGTCCAGTCCCTGTGTCACAGGACGTGTGGGGTCCAGCGTGTTGCAGAGGGCCTGCAGACGGATGGTCCACAAGCGTCCCTCCTCGCTCCACTGCTCAGGAATCTCGTTACCGATAGACCACATCACGATGCTGGGGTGGTTACGGTTTGCCTTCACGAGGTTGGTAATATCCTTCTCTGCCCACTCCTCGAAGAAACGTGCATAGCCGTTCTTGCACTTAGGATATATCCACATGTCGAACGACTCC
>OMQN01000063.1 GCA_900313235.1 uncultured Prevotellaceae bacterium
TCAGCAGCCTTCTCGTCAGCCTTCTCGACCTTGCGCTCCTCGATACCCTCGTTGATGGCAGCGCAGCAAGCAGTGAGGATAGCCTCTACTGAATCCTTAGCGTCGTCGTTAGCAGGGATAACGAAGTCGATGTTCTTGGGGTCAGAGTTGGTATCAACGATACCGAATACGGGGATACCCAGACGGTTAGCCTCGCGAACGGCAATGTTCTCCTTCATCACGTCAATAACGAACAGTGCGCTGGGCAGACGGGTCAGGTCAGCGATAGAACCGAGGTTCTTCTCCAGCTTGGCACGCTGACGTGTAATCTGCAGCAGCTCGCGCTTTGACAGGTTGCTGTAAGTACCATCCTGCATCAGCTTATCGATGTTCGCCATTTTCTTTACGGCCTTGCGGATAGTCGGGAAGTTGGTCAACATACCACCCGGCCAGCGCTCAATCACGTAAGGCATACCAACGCTCTGAGCTTTCTCGGCGATGATTTCCTTGGTCTGTTTTTTAGTAGCGACGAACAGAATCTTCTTGCCACTCTTGGCAATCTGCTTCAGTGCATCAGCAGCCTCGTCAATCTTAGCTACTGTCTTGTGCAGGTCGATAATATGAATACCGTTACGCTCGGTATAGATGTAGGGAGCCATTGCAGGGTTCCACTTACGCTTCAGGTGGCCGAAGTGGCAGCCAGCCTGCAGCAGTTGGTCAAAATTTGTTCTTGCCATTTTGCTTTTCTTTTTACTTGTTGTTTACTTTCTTTTTAATTCCTTGTCCAGAATCAGCCACTTTGTAGCCGTTAGCTGTTAGCTTGCGAGTCTCAGTGGTTTAGATGCTAAACTGTTCAGTTTATCCAATCACAATAGTCCAATCGTAAATGGTCCAATTGTAAAATGGATTAACGCTTACTGAACTGGAAGCGACGACGAGCCTTGGGCTGACCTGGCTTCTTACGCTCAACCTCACGAGCATCGCGGGTCAGGAAACCGTGGTCCTTCAGAGCCTTCTTGTCCTCTTCGTTAATCTTTACGAGTGCACGGGCGATAGCCATGCGCAGAGCCTGGCTCTGGCCAGTGAAACCACCACCGTCGAGGTTGGCCTTGATGTCGTATTTCTCAGCTACCTCCAGCAGGTTCAGCGGCTGCTTCACCACGTACTGCAGAATAGCAGAGGGGAAATATACTTCCAAGTCTTTCTTGTTGATCGTGATCTTGCCAGTACCTTCTGACAGATAAACGCGAGCTACAGAGCTCTTACGACGACCTATTGCATTTATTACTTCCATCGTTCCTTATTTATTTATACTGGTTAATATCAATAGCCTTTGGCTTCTGAGCCTCGTGCTTGTGTTCTGTACCCTCATATACATAGAGGTTGTTCAGCAGGGCGCGGCCAAGAGGACCCTTGGGCAGCATACCCTTTACGGCGTGCTTGATGATGCGCTCTACGCCGAAAGGCTTCTTGCGGAGCTCAGCGGGAGTGTTGAAGCGCTGTCCACCAGGATAACCAGTGTAGCGGGTGTAAACCTTGTCAGTCTCTTTCTTGCCGGTGAAGATCACCTTCTGGGCGTTGATGATGATGACGTTGTCTCCACAGTCCTGATTAGGAGTGAAGGTTGGCTTGTACTTACCGCGAATAATCTTAGCTACTTTTGAAGCGAGGCGGCCTACTACCTGGTCGGTAGCGTCGATAACCACCCATTCCTTCTGTTCGCGAGCAGCTTCCTTAGATACGGAAACGGTCTTGTAACTTAAAGTGTTCATTTCTAAATTTAAATTTTACTACTAAAAAACATTTTTTTTCTTACTCTCTTATGCGCACATATAGCTACTAGCAGAGGTCTAACTCCCTGCAAGCAGTCTAACGTACTCTGAATCAGTTCCGTACTCATTCACGGGGATTCTAAGTCTCTCCCCCATAATCGGACTGCAAAGGTACTGCTTTTTCATTAAATATGTGTACTCTTGCTGTTGTGAAGCGTAAGATTTATGAAAGTTTAACAGTTTGATTATTCCGAAAGCTACAAACATCATTGGATTCCCCCATTCCCCACAAATTGCTCGGAATGCCGATGTACAAAAGGATTGAAGGGTGGGGAACCCCATCCGAGGTTCCCCACAGATTCCCCATACATTCCCCACTTCAGGCTGCCAGAGGGATGGCATAGTACTGGGCGGAGTGGTGTAATACCTTGCTTTCGTAGCCCAGATCCTTCATGGCGTTGGCCAGATGCACCTTGTTCTTGTGGTTGATGTCCAGCGTGGGATATTTTTCCTTAATGACTTTCAGCATCTCTGTGCCACTCATCGCCTTGGCTCTCTCGCCCTCGTTGGGCTTGCGGAAGCAGATTTCTACGAGTTCCGCCATATCCTTCACCTCCATATACTCTTGGTTGAGCTGCTGGATGCGCGCCACCTCGTCGTTGTTGAACCAGTAGGGCGTCTTATCCTCTCTTAATTCGTGGAGCACCTGGGCGTAGAGCTGCTCATAGTCGATATCGCCCGTGTTGTCGATGTACTGGCCCTCAGGAATCGTCATGCAGATGTAGCGGCGTGAGCCTGTGGGGTCTGTCAGCGGATGCGGATTGTTTGTAGTGGCTACGAACGACGCATAGCGAGGACGGTCTTCCTGCGAGGCACCATAGATGGGGCGTCCGTTCCTTCCAGCTCGTCCAGGTTGACCAGCAAGTTGTTGCTCAGCGCCATCTCTTTGTCGAACTTGTTCGAGAGGTTCAGGTGGTCCAGATAGTACTCACGCAGATGCTGGGGCAGCAGTCGGCGCAGGAATGTCGTCTTTCCACAACCCTGGGCACCAATGAGCGTGGGTACACACTCGTTGCCGTGCTCCACATCCATCTGCAGCCAGTGGGCTACCGTTGAGCGCATCCAGATGGTCAGGAAGTTCAGCTGTTCAGAGCTGATTCCCGGCAGTCGTGAGAAGAGCTTCGCCACGTGGTTCTGTCCGTCCCACGCAGGCAGGCTGTCCAGGTAGTGTTGGATGGGGTCGTAGCTCTCCACCTCTTCGGAGTTGATATACTCCTCGATGTCGCTCTTCGAGTCGCCCTCCTCGAACACATCCTCACGCTTGGCCTGAATCAGGATGCTGTTCAGCGCTTTCTGCGTCAGCACCCGATACTCCGTCAGCGTTCCGTCCTCCGCCTTCTTGGCGAACTCCGTCTTACCGTTCAGCACGTTGTGTCTGAAGGCATAACGCTCGTTCAGAAACACTTCGATACCCAAAACATTAGTACTTGTCTCGTGTTCGTTCATGGTACTGTTACTGTTGTTAATCATTTTTTTCATTGGCTTTAAAATTTAGATTTTTAATTGGTTAATATGAAAGTTAAGGATCTCTGTTATCCTAGTGCAAAGGTACAAAAAATAATTGCGGTTTCCAAGGTTTTCCCCTACGGCGTCATGTTAATATTTGTAAATTTAACGTTCCCTTAGCCAAAGTGGGGAACCTGTGGGGAGTGTATGGGGAACCTCGATAAGGGTTCCCCACTTCTCAATCCCTTTGTATATCGGCATTCCGAGATATTTGTGGGGAATCTCAGAAAAAATGCTTTTTCCTGATTTTCCAGACTTTTTAACGCAAAAATTAATGATGAACCCACAAGACAGCTGTACCCAGTCACGAGATAGCTGTTCCCAACTCTGGCTACTGCTATCCCAGTGCTGTATTAGCTGTTCCCAACACTGGCTTAGCTGTTCTTCTGGGGATACGTGGCCAGCGGGTAATGCTAGATTTTGATCTCGCTGCCATGTACGATGTGGAGACACGAGCATTGAATCAGGCAGTTAAACGAAATATAGAACGTTTCCCTGAAGACTTTATGTTCAAATTGACAAAAGGTGAGTGGACCATTTTGAAATCACGAATTGTGACAACAAATGCTACTGAAAAACAGGAAGACAATGGTTTAACATCACAAATTGTGATCTTAAAGAGTGGGCGTGGCCAACATAAAAAGTTCATGCCCTACCAAATTCCTCTGCTGACATTGCTCAGCTTCGCAAGGACTTCGAAGAGTTAAAGCTCGATATAGAGGATATTCTGCATGACCAAAATGACATTAACGAGAGTACCCGCATGCAACTCGAAAACATCACGACGGCTTTGGCAGAATTGCAATCCAAAGAGCCAAGGCAGAAACCACGGCGCAGGATAGGATTTATACAACCAGAAGATTACGACAAAGATAAATAAAGTAATCGCATATAACGACCAGCACCCACTTACGAGGTGCTGTTTTTCTTTCTTCAAAAGATTTTTCAACTTTCCTTTGGCAATTTCCTCTTTTTCTACTATCTTTGCATTCAAGTACGGCCAATCGCTGTAAACAGCGGAGCTTCGGCTATGTCCCTTAGAGTAGGGTGGCGGTATGATTTTAGTTGGAAATATAACAAGCGTTTGCTATTGATCTATCCACATTAGAACCTAGGAAATTCTGAAAGAATAGACGAGAAAGTAGACAAATTGGTAGCGCACTCGTACGAGTGGGCTTACTTGTCTTTTCTCGGGTTTTCCTAGGACCATAATGTGGGGCAGGTAATGACCCACTTTTTTGTGTCCTATGGGAACAGCTATTTAGGGAGAGAAAAGATAGTAGCGCCTAAATAGCAAACAAAATGGCAAAGAGCTATTGGAGTGAAGACAGATTTGTGAATGCTGTCATTAAGGGCGATTGTATCAATGTGATGCAGCATCTCCCTAATGGCTGTATCGATATGGTGTTATGTGATTTGCCATATGGCACTACACAAAACAAGTGGGATAGTATTGTTCCGCTCGATAAATTGTGGGCAGAATATAGGCGCATCGTTAAACCTAATGGTGCGATAGTTTTAACTTCTCAAGGCTTGTTTACAGCTGCGCTGATTATGAGTCAGCCAAAGTTGTTCAAATACAAGTGGGTCTGGGAGAAGTCAAAGCCAACCAACTTCCTGAATGCAAAAAAGCAGCCATTGAGAAAACACGAAGACGTTTGTGTTTTCTACAATAAGCAACCTGTATACAATCCTCAGATGACAGAAGGCGAGCCATACGACAAAGGTGTTCGTAAGAACCAGTTGAGTGGCAGTTACGGTGACTTCCAACCCGTTCATGTGTATAGTGATGGTAAACGATATCCTACAGATGTTGTTTACTTCAAAACGGCAGAAAGTGAAGGTGAGGTATTCCACGCTACCCAGAAACCTGTGGAACTAGGGAGATATTTTGTTCGCACCTATACAAATCCTGGTGACATTGTTCTTGATAATACCAGTGGAAGTGGTTCATTTCTTGTTGCTGCCCTGATGGAGGGACGCAATTTTGTGGGTATTGAGAAGAATGCCGACACAGAACTCTTCAAAGGAGAGAAAATCGACTATATCAAGAAAACGAAAGAAAGACTAAAGACTGCTTGGCAACATCTTGACGCTGAAAAGCGGGACAACATTCAAAAATATAATGTGATAAACGACTATTAAAAACTAATGCCTATGACTACTATCCGAAATAATGAAAGAAGTTGGGCCATTGAGCTTATATCACAAATAAATCAATTCTCGAAAGACAACGAATTGATTATCAAACATGCAGGTGGCGAGTCTACAGTTAGTGAGCATCGAGGCCAGAACATGTTTCCTGATGTTATTCTGTATGGAGATCACGATTTATCAAGTATTCTTCAGGGATGGGAATTGAAAATGCCAGATGTACCTATCAATGATGCAGATTTTGTGCATGATGCTCAACGGAAGGCAATAGCTCTAAATCTGAATAGCTGTGTTATTTGGAACTTTACCCATGTCAGACTGTATGTGTTTGACGATAATCGACAAGAATTCACCGAGAGAAAGAAATGGGACAACAATGTCATCAAGACGCGCGATGATGTTCAGCGATATAAGTCGAAATGGGAGCTAACGCTTCAAAGTGTACTCACTACTGTCAATGACTATTTGATATCCGGACAGGTTAAGAAAACCTTCATTGGTGAAGTTTTGGCAACGACATCTATATCAAGACTTGTCAGCGAAAACAAATATATCGTTGCTTCTCATTTGAGAGAGATTGTAAAACGTGATGCAATCATGGGAGCAAGACTCGAGACTTGGTGGAAGGATATCAAGTCTGAATATGAGGGTGACGAGGATGACAAATTTCCTGCCTATGCAAAGAGTGTTATTATTAATTGGGCAAATCGCATCATTTTTGCACACTTGATAAAGCATCGCCAAATGAGTGCCTATGCAATTGATAAACTTGATTACTATAGCACTCCTAACGATGGGAATGTCATTTTTAATTCGATAACTGAGAAGAGCGATTTCTATAATATCTTTGCAGCAATGCCATATAACGATTGTTTGCCTGACAAGACATGGAATTCGCTAGTGGAATTGTCCTTATTTTTAAAGAGCTCTCCTATTAAAAACATCAGTCAAAGGATTCTTCAGCAGGTTCTCGAAGACTCTGTCAATATATCAAAAAGGCTTGTAAATGGTCAATATCCTACACCTCCAGTTTTGGCATCTATCCTCTCACGTATGACAATCCATGATGTGACAGGAGAATGCTTTGATGGCTGTTGTGGGACAGGGACAATTCCGAGTTTCATCATTGGCTACAAGAAAAGCAAACATATAGGGGCAGAAAAATCAATGGCTACCACTTGGGCAAGTGACAAATTCAAGTTACCCTTGCAGATAGCGAATCTTACAATGACAAATTACGACACCATTAACATTCCCTGCCGTTTGTTTCAAAAAAACATTCTGACATTGCATTCGGGTGATGAGGTTGAAATAGTTAATCCGCAGACTGGCGTAAAGGAAACCTATATGCTACCACAATTTGACTCGTTTATTTCAAATCTGCCATTTGTGAAGTCAAGGGATATACCCAAAGATGATAAGCCCTATACTGATATCATCAAGGATGCTCACCAGTTGTCAGGACGATCTGACTATAGCTATTATATAGCCCTGCATATTCATAGTATGATAAAAGAAGGAGGCTATGTAGGTATCATATTGTCTAACTCTTTTCTTGGCAGCGAGGCAGGGTACAAATTCCTTCATACGGTTAGGGAATGGTTTGATGACATTAGAATCCATATCAGTGGAAGCGGAAGATGGTTCTCAAATGCAGAAATAGTAACAGCACTTTTGGTGATGCGGAAAAGGCAGCAAAATAATTATCGTTCTGGCATATCGTTCTTCAAATGGCGGTGCAATCTTGACATCATTTCCGAGAATCGTGATTATCAGGACGCTATTGTCAACTCATCATTACTAGACCAAGAGATTGATGGAGATGTGATAACCAGAGTGCATTATGATGATGACTCTATTGATAGTTTAATTACACTTGGCATTTCATACAACTCTATGTTTACAGACCAACATTGGTTGTTGGAAATAGGGCATGTGTTAACTCCAATGAACCAAGTTCTAAGCATTATCCGCGGAAGCCGTAGAGGTTGGGATGAATTGTTCTATCCATCTGACGATTCTGGCATAGAACCAGAGTTTCTTAAAGACGTACTAATGAATGCGAAGTCAATAGATTGTTACGTAGCTAAACCAGACCGCAAGGCTTTCTGCTGTAGTCTGTCGATAGAAGAGTTAGAAGATGGAGGGTACAATGGTGCCTTAGCTTGGATAAGAAGATTTGAGCACGAAACGAATGAGAAAGAAAAACCTCTGCCAAGAATACTTGCACGGAAGGGCATGCATTGGTATGAACTCAAGACTGATGAGATCGCTGATATATGCACCATGATGAATCCTGACAATAGGATGTTTTATGCCAAGTTTGAGACACCGACTTTTGTCAATCAAAGGCTTATCGGGCTTAGAAGAAAGAAGGAAGAAGATGATCTGGATTTGATGTTGGCTCTTCTGAATACGACACTATCCATCTTTTTTATAGAAGCGGCCGGTTTCGGTAGAGGTCAATGTGTGTTGGATTTCAATAAGGACACTCTTTCACGGTGCTCAATGCTAAATCCGGCATTATTATCTAAGAAGCAAATAACAGATATAAAAGAGAAGTTTTCAGCGTTGATGGCAAGAGGTATAGTCGATATTGAGCAAGATTTGCAAGATCCCATACGACAAGATTTTGATAAAACTGTTTTCAGAGCATATGGTATAGAGAATTATTATGATACAATTGTCAATAATTTGAGGTCTATGCGTCATATCAGGAAGACCGCAAAGCAGAGTATCGTAATGATAAGACAGAAAACTGAAACTGAGCAACATATACCTCTTAATGAAACATTAATTGGTCTTGCCGCAGATAGAGGAATGGAAAACTGAGGTAATTAGGGTCTATATGACTCACTTCGAAAAAGTACTCCGTCCTTGCAAGAGCAGACTGCAAAGGCGGAGTTGTTGTGAATTAGTCGATGACTACCAATTTATTGTTAAATAAGTCATACCTGACAGGATGAGCGAAAGATGTTGCTTTGCCATCATAAACGGCAGAGATGTCTATGCCACGACGTTGGAACTCGTCGATAAGTGCCCGGTTGTGGTGTCAACAGGGGTAGGTTACAGAACGCTCTGCTTATTTCACTTTCCGGACATTGAGGACAATGCCTTGGAACTGTTGGGGGAATTCGGGTGAACAGACGAAGAGGGCGTTGTTCAGCCAGCCGTACTTGCTGTCAGCAGAACCAGGAATAGTAGTCTTTTTATATTTTCTTTCTTTGTTTATGTTTGATGCTGCAAAGATACAAAAAAGAAATGGATTCAGACCTATCTTTCAACGCTTTTTTACTACCTTATTATAAATAAGGTGTAGCCCTTAATTGTGGTAAAAGTGTTAACAAGTGTTGTTTGCGCACACACAAACTTGACGTAAATCAAGAATAAGTCGATTTTTTACACTAATTGGGCGAAAAGTATTGCGCGAACAGGAAAAACGTTGTACCTTTGCATCGTCAAACAAAGACTACCGGTTCACAACCGGCTTTGACTAAGAGAAGTCAAAGAATTGGTTAATAGATTGTTTTAGGTTAGTAGTAATATTTATAGTTTTAGGTTTTTAGTTATTGGTAAAAAGAAAGTTTTAAATGTGTTAAACGACAGTGGTCGCTGTGAAGCGCTCATAACTTTCTTTTCTTTAGAAAAAGGTTAGTAATAATGATTATATTCCTGTCGAAAGACAGGCCTCCAGCCGAAAGGCTGGACATTAGAAGGAAAAGGATTTTTAGTTAAACATAGGCTTTTGGACGCTACCGCTCGCTGATGAGTAGTAGCGTTTTTTTTGGTACCCACCCCCAACCCCTCCCCAAGGGAGGGGAGTCTAGATACCCACGCCTTGGGGAGGGGTTAGGCGTGGGTTATCAGTGCTACGGCATATGCCGAGATGCCCTCCTGGCGTCCGGTGAATCCGAGCTTCTCGGTGGTGGTGGCCTTGATGCTGATCTGGTCTGGGTCGCAGCCAATGATGTTAGCCATGCACTGTTGCATCTCGGGGATGTGTGGGTTCATCTTAGGACGCTCGGCACAGATGGTGGCATCGATGTTGACCAGTTGGTAGCCCTTGGTGGCTATCAGTTCGATGGTCTTCTTCAGGATAATCTTGCTGTCCATACCCTCTGTCTCTGCTGACGTGTCAGGCCAGTGGTAGCCAATATCTCGCATATTCGCAGCACCCAGTATGGCGTCGCAAATAGCATGTATCAGTACGTCGGCATCGCTATGTCCCAGCAAACCCAACTCATGTTCCAACTTGATTCCGCCCATCCACAGGTCGCGACCTTTCACTAACTGGTGGACGTCATATCCCATTCCTACTCGGAACCCACCCCCAGCCCCTCCCGAAGGGAGGGGAGTTTGAATAGTGTCTGTATTGTGTGCTAAAATATTGGTGATTTCCTCAAGGGTGTTGTCTATATCACATAATACTTCTTCATTAGTAAACCGTAAGACTATAAATCCTTCTTCGTTAAGCTGACGTGTACGCTCTGCATCTTTCTCCAGTTGTTCACCTTCGAAATGATAGCCTCCGTCAATCTCAATAATTATTTTTTCGCTGAGGCAGACAAAGTCTGGAATATAACCGTAGACAGGATGCTGACGACGGAAATGTACTCCCATTTTATTGTCTGAAAGATAGTTCCACAAGACAGCTTCAGCCTCTGTTGGATTCTTACGCATCTCACGAGCCTTGTCCAACAGCAGTTGATAAGTTGATGCATCTGTTGTTTCAAAACGATTTCTCCTTTTCTCCATCATATCTTCTTTTACTTTATTGCTATACAAACTCCCCTCCCTTAGGGAGGGGTAGGGGGTGGGTTGCTTATCTAAACAAATCCTTGATGCCATCCATGTCGAAGGCCAGGGTGAAGCGGAGGGTCTGGTCAAGAGGGTTGCTCTTGGCAGTAGAGATGACGTAGCCCACGTCCAGTGAGAAGACGTTCATGCGGAAGCCGCCACCCACGGTGAAGTACTTACGGTTACCCTTGTTCTCCGACTCGTGGTGGTAACCGGCGCGCAGTGTGAACTGGTCGTGGTAGACATATTCCGCACCGATGCTCCACTGAATCTCCTGCAGCTCTTCCTTGAAACCGCCGGGAGCATCGCTGAAACTCTTGAAGATACCACTGATGGAGCTTACCTCACTATATTCGTCAATCACGCGGCGCTCATACTCCTCTGTCGTCTCTCCGTCGTTCTGCTTAGGCACGGTGGGCACCAGCAGTTTGTTGGCGTCGGCAGCAATGGTGAAGCGGTTATACTCGTCGACGGGAATCATCAGCGAGGCACCCAGTCGCAGGTTGGCAGGCAGGAACTGTGAACGGTCGTCGCCGTAGAACTTAATCTTCGAACCCACATTCTGGATGTTGAAGCCCAGTCCCAGCTGACACTCGCGCTGCCCCAGATTGATATAGTTGTTGTAGTAACCGCAGAGGTCGGCAGCAAAGGCCGAAGCGGGGCTGGCATCCTCCGTGTAGTCGAAGCGCAGGTCGCTATACAACCAACGCAAGCCAACACCCAGCGAGAACTTCTCACTCAGCATCAGCGAGGCACCTACGTCCACCGACATCTCATAAGGTTTCACGGTCATGGCGTTCTCTTCCGTGGATGTCAATACCTCACCCAGCGAGAAGTAACGCAGTGAACCGCTGACGGCGGCATAGTCGCCAATGCGGTAGTAGCCAGCCACGTAGGCCAGATCGATGTCGTTGACCAACTGGCGCAGCCATGGGGCGTAGTTGAGGGCAATGCCTGCACGGCTGATGCAGAACGGATACTTTGCCAGGTTCCAATACTGTGAGTTGACGTCAGGGTCGGTAGCGGCACCCACGTCACCCATACCTGCCGAGCGGGCATCAGGGGCGATGGTCTGCGAGATGACAGCATGGTCTACAGGGTTGAACTGGCTCTTCGTGTCCTGCGCAAACCCACCCCCAACCCCTCCCCAAGGGAGTGGAGTTAAGAGGCATAGAAGGATGCCTATCTTCTGTTTGATACGTTTCTTATTCATACCTTATTATATATATGTTATTACTTTTTCATTCCGACCTCCCCTCCCCTCGGGAGGGGTAGGGGGTGGGTTGTTATTTGTTCAGTATAATCAATTTCTGTGCTTTCGACGCGTAGCTGCTACCGTCAGAGCTGATGCTTACACGGTAGAGGTACAGTCCCGTATTCAACCGGCTGCCACCGTCGGTGGTCAGATTCCAGTCCAGGGTGTATGCCTGGTCTGTAGGAACCCCGCTCTCGGTATGCGTCCACAGGTGGCGCCCCGAGGTGTCAAAGAGTTCCAGCTTGACATCCATCTCGCTGCCTGTGCGGTCGTGGACGATGCGGAACGTCGTCTTGGTCTTTGCCGGGTTCGGCGAGCACGCTACGCTGACAAGTCGCGGTTCCAGTCCCTTCACCACGTTGAACGTCAGTTCGGTGGTCGACGAGTTGTTCAGCACGTCCCAGGCGCGGAACTGCAACTTGTGCTGACCGTACGTCAGTGTGGGGATGCTGAAGCCCACCTGTCCTTTGGTGTAGCTGCCGAAGTCGTATTGGAAATAGTCGTTCAGACTATAGGTTGTCGTCTGTTGTCCGTCAATGATCAGCTGCAGGTCGTGACCGATGCCGCTGCCTGAGGCGTTGATGCCGTCTTCATCGTTCAGCAGCGCCACAAAGTAAGGAGTCTGGTTGACTGCGTCGCCATTCGAGAAGTTCTCGCTGTTCAGGTAACAGTAGATGCTGGGTCCTACCTCGCTGCTGGACTGTTCCGCCTTGCCGTTGAGCACCAGACTGCCTGAGCGGCCACAGGCCTCGACGGTCTTGTCGCCGTTGACGGCATAGACGTTGATGAGGGCGTTGTCGTCAGAGTAGCTGATGTCTTTGGGGACGGCAAAGGTAAACGAGAACTGTCCCTCCTTGACCAGGTCGCTACCGTTGAACAGCGTATTGATGCGGTCGTAATAGACGAAGGGTATTTCGGCACCGTCGCTTCCGGTGTCGTTCAGTCGGCAGACGATTTTCTCTTTGACGTCGCGGACGATGGCCGTCATGTTGCCATTGAACCCCGTGTCCGTCTGTCCGTCACCATTGATGATGCGCCCCTTGACTTTGGCGGTAGAGCCAGCCTTCAGCTTCACGACGGCACCATCGGCCAGCGGTGTGTCGTTGATAGACTCTATCTGCAGCTGCTGTGTGGGCATGGCCAGTTGCAGGGCAGGGTCTCCTAACAGTGTGTATTGCAGACGGTTGGTGCTCGTGTCGGTAGAGCGTATCTCTCGACCCTGACTGTCGTAACCCAGTACGACGCCAGGGGTGATGAGTTCGTTCTTGGTCCGTCGTACCGCCTCGCCGATGGTCAGGGGCTCTCCTTCTTCGTCCTTGCTCAACACGTGGTGGATGAACGAGAGGTTCATCAGACGGTTCTGCGGCTGATAGACGGTACGCGTCGTGCCGTAGAAGGCTATCGCGCCACCTTTCTTGTTGAAGAGTGCCGTCTCGCCGATGTTCTCTTCCTGTCCGTCAAAGGGCATGATGTCGCACGAGGCAGTGACCCATAGCGGCAGCCGTAGCGAGGTGGGTTCCGCAAAGTCGTTGAGTCGCAGCACGTACTCATGCGAGAAGGCTCCCGGTCCGCCGTGTCCGGAGTAGTTCATCACCAGCGCACCCTGCTGCATCTGCTGTTTGATAAGTCGTGTGACGTCAGGATAGCTGTTGCCTGTCGACGAGCTGACACGGTTGTAGGCATCCCACATGATGCGTTTCACCACAAAGTCCGGATAGCGGTTTTCTACCAGTCGTGCTACGGAGTCTGCGTCGGCCATATGGTCGTTGCTGTTGCCGTCGTCGCCCATAAAGCAGAGCAGGTTCTGCCATGCGCCCGCCTGTTGGTTGCCCTTGTAGCTCTCTATCTTGTCGACAGCAATGGCAGCATTGGTGGCGTCACGTGCAGGGATGCGTCCTACGGCTACGTCCGCCTGGTCGCTGGACACCAGGTTGCCGCCCTCGCCGTCGTCCAGCAGACCGAAGTAGTCGTCGCTCACGTAGCACTGGGTCTGACTGTACGAGTTCTCGCTCTCATAGCAGAGCAGAAAGTCGTCGGGCGAATAGTTTTTCCACGACGACGACAGCATGCGGTTGTCCCAGGCGCAGTCGCCCATCAACAGCAGATAGCGTGGCATGTCCTCTTCGCTCTCCGCACGGTCGTAGAGCATCTTCAGATAGCGGCGGTAGGCGTTGGCGTCGGGTGTACCGCTGGAGAACTCGTTGAAGAGCTCGTCGGCGGGGACGATGGTGACGCGCAACCCGTCGCGCTCCTCGTGCAGGGTCTTCAGCCGCTGGGCCTGTGCCAGCAACTTCTGCGTGGTGGGTATGACAATCACCATGTCGACGGCTTTGTCGGCATGGTGGTTCTGGTTCGTGATGTTGTAGACATATTCCGGTGTGGGAAACGCCTGTTCGCTGCTGGGTGCATCGCAGGGCACCGTGCAGTATGTCGAGATATAGTCCAGGCGCACGTTGGGCACCCTGCTGTCGGGTGTCAGCGTCACCTCGTTGGTGGCCTGCAGGTTGCTGACGGTGAAGGTCTGCTCGGCAGTACGCATCTTCTCGTACGAACCTGCCGACGGAATGTTGATGTTGCCCAGGTCTGTACCGTTCAGCGTCACCTTCACGCTGCCGCCAATGCCCAACCCTGACACGGCCACCGTCAGTCGACCGTCGGCCGACTTGCCCGTCGACGCCACCGTATATTTATAGGTCTTGTCCGAGTACAGCAGTTGCGCGTCGTAGAGGTTGCGGCCGCCGGTGAACCATGCGAAGTCGTCCACCTCGTAGAGTCTGCAGTAGTCGTCGGCCAGCGGATAACATGCGGCAACGAAGTCGTCCCACGCTATCGTCTCCGCCTCCTCGTCGTTCTCTGTCAGGAAGTAGTAGCCGTGGGTGGAGTAGGGGTTGCGTATGCGCTTGAAGGTGTCGTTCCATGTCACGGGACCGACGGCATAGAACAGTCGCTTGCCGTTCACCGTGCATGTCGCCACCTCTTGCAGGTCGTCGGTCACGGTCAGGTATTCGCCTGTCAACTTTTCCGGCTGCAGGGCACCGCCATAGCCGTAGATCTTTACCTTATTGATGTCTGTAAATCCAGCCTTGCGAATCAGGTCGCCCGTCAACTCGTAGATGCCGCTCGCAGCGACACGTATCTTCGCCCATCTTCCTGTTGCCAGCACCGACTTCTGTGCATAGCGCTCGCCCTCAGCCTTCAGCCTTCTTCCTTCAGCCTTCAGCCCTCTTCCTTCAGCCTTCAGCCCTCTTACTTCCAGCTTAAAGCTCACCAGCTTCTGGTACTTGCCGTCACGATATACCAGGGGTACAAAGCCAATGTGCAGCGTGCCTTGCTTGCGCGAGACGCTCACCGACTGGTATATCTCTGGCAACTCGCCCAGCGGACGTCCCGACAGTTGCTGATAGCGCTCGATGTCGGCTGGCGCCATGTCGATAAATTCCGGATAGAGAATAGCTACGGTATAGGTAGAGTCTGCATAGTGCTCACCCAGCGGATGGGCATAGTGGAAGGCCGGCAACAATGTGTCTATCCTAACCTCCTGGGCGGTCAGGTTAAAGAAGCGTTGTGCGTTGGCTGTCAAGCCAACAAGCATTAGCAGTACACATGTTATCGTCTTCTTAAATGTCATTTACAATTAAATTCCGGAGTGCCCGTATAGAGCAGGTCGCCCGTTTTCAGCGTAAAGAACTGCGAGATGTAGCTCACCAGCTCGTCCACCTTGTAGAGCATGTCGCTCGAGCAGCCCTCCTGCACCGTCTGTCCGTTGATGTCCAGATGGAAGTGCAGCGCTTGCACGTCGAGGAACTTCTCCTTCTCCACCCAGTCGCCGATGACTGCCGAGCCGTCGAAACCCTTGCAGATCTCCCACGGCAGCCCCTTCTCTCTGGCCTCGCGCTGCACGTCGCGGGCGGTGAAGTCGATGCCCACAGTCACCGCGTCGTAGTAGCGGTGGGCAAAGCGCTCGGGGATGCTCTTGCCCAGCCGGCAGATGCGAACCACCAGTTCTGTCTCGTAGTCTACCTGCTCAGACCAGTCGGGGATGAAGAAGGGTTTGTGGTCCTTCAACAGTGCCGAATCAGCCTTGGTGAAGATGACAGGCTTCTCCGGTTTATATAACGCACCATCCAGCTCTTTATTGTGCTGGATATAATTCATACCTACTGCAAATATCTTCATAGCTTTCTTAATTTTCGTGCAAAGATACGAAAAAACTGACAATTGATAATTGATAATTGATAATTATTTGTAATTTTGCAGGCAGTATGAAAAGATGTATAACGAGCATATTCTCTCTGTTGATGGCCTGTATCCTCTGGGCACAGACGGAATCGCGGTGTGCCTTGCTGCAGGGCATACCCTTGGAGGGCCCGCTGGACAGCGTGCGCACCCAGCTGCAGGCTGCCGACTGGACAGAGTGGGGACAGTCGGACGATGGCGAAGACTACTATTTCCGTGGTAAGTTCTATGGCATCCGTGCCAAACTGCTGGTCGGCATCTCGCCAACCAGCAAATTCCTGACGTCTGCCTACGTCTCTGTGGGACCTTACAGCACGAAGGCTATGCTGGAGCGTAACCTGCAGTATTTCCTCTACAAACTCAAACAGGAACATGGCGACTTCGTAGAGCGCGACGGCAGCTGGGTGTATATGGACGACTTTGCCAGTGTGAAGGTGTCGCTGGTCGACAATGAGAGTGGTTCGCGCGACATCCGTGTGCTCTTCCTCCCCATGGGTGCCTACTACAAGGATGCCGTCGTCATGGGACTCCACGGCCCCGTGCAGGAGGTGGTGACGGAGAATGCCGTCAGCGAGGACCAGTTTATGCGCTTCTCGGAGGACGGCCAACTGGAACAGCCCGACATGACGAAACGCCAGTACGACCGCTACGGCTATCTGCGCAGTGCGGAGATGACGGAGGTGGAGGGACATAGCGACGTCAGCTATGAGTACGACAGCCACTACCGACTGGTACGCCGAACACTCACCAACGAGGCTGCAGGCATCCGCTACATCCACGAATACACCTACAACGAGCGCGACGAGATAGCCTCGCAGAACCAGAAGGTCTTCAAGGGCGACGAGTGCGTCCTCACCCTCAACATGCACAACAACTACCTGACGCGAGACGGTGAGGGCAACTGGACCAGCAACTCGCTGTCCTTGTCGTACTGGGAGAAGGGCAGCCAGAGTCAGCAGACCACCGTGCTGCAGAAACGGACATTAGCTTATTGGGAAGAATGAAGAATCAAGAGATAAAAGTAGTGGCCTTTGATGCCGACGACACACTATGGGACTGTCAGACGTGGTTTGACAAGGTAGAGCAGGAGTGCTGTGAACTGTTGAAGCCGTGGGCTACCCCCCGCGAAGTCAGCGAGGGACTGTTTGCTACAGAACGTAAGAACCTGTCGCTGACGGGCTATGGCACCAAGGCCTTTACACTGTCATTGATAGAGAATGCCGTGCGCGTCAGTCACGAACAACTGACGGGCGACATCGTGATGCGACTGATAGAACTGGGACAGCAGCTGTTGCGCTTCCCGACGACACCCCTGCCCGAGGTGGAAGAGACGCTGCGCAAGTTGGCAGAGCGCCGCCAGTATCGCCTAGTGGTGTTTACCAAGGGCGAACTGATGGACCAGGAGTCGAAGTTGCAGCGCTCAGGGTTGGAACAGTATTTCTCGTATGTGGAGACTGTGTCCAACAAGACCGAGCGCGAATACCGCCAACTCTGCGAGAACCTGGACGTAGCTCCCGAGCAGACACTGATGGTCGGCAACTCGTTCCGCTCCGACATAGCACCAGCCCTGGCTGCAGGAGCCTGGACGGCACACATCCCCTACCATGTGGTGTGGGAGTTGGAGAAGAGCGAGGAGTTTCCCCACGAGCGTCTGCAGAAAATTACCCACTTCTCCGAGCTGCTGGACATTCTACGCTAAAAGGGTACAAAGGGGTGACCCCTTTGTGCCCTTTTTTACTTCAAACCTAATTTTTCTTTTACTTCAAACCTAATTTCTCTTTTGCTTCCTTGGTTAAGGTAGTTTTCAAAGTGATCATGCCATCCTCATAGTTGTAGAAGAGAGCCAAGTGGTTAATATGGTCGCTACCCTTATCGTACGCACTCTTGATATTATCGTAGCCAAGCTTATAAGGATTATAACCACCGACGACCTTCTCTAATTTTATTGATTCCTGCTTACCGCTCTTGTAAGTAGTGGTAATAGTACCCGTGACATCCAACCCTACAATAAACTCGAGGGTTGCATCATCAAGCAGATTGAAATTCTCAATCACTCTTACAGCACAAAAGCCCTCTTTGGCGGCTCCATTCTTATAACTCACCGTCTTGTTCCAGGTCTCGCCAGTCATTGTCTCAACCTGCATTTCGCCATTGGCATCATAGAAGCAAACCTTTACAGGAAGACCTTGCTTCAATTCAGGGTCGCTAATATCCTGCTTGATGTTGATACTCCAGACTTCAGAAACAACACCATCGCTATCTCCTGAGCCACCATCATTTTTAGGCGCGTCGTCACCATCACTACCACAGGCAGTGAACATCATTGAACTCATTGCGCAGCAGAGGACGGCTGCGAGCGTCATCAGATTTTTTTTCATACGGTTAAATGTTTAATTAATATGTAATTGGGTTTTGCTCTTGTTATTGCATAAAGCGTCGGTAAACTGACCTGTTGACAGTGTTGTTGTGGACTATTATTTCACCCGCACCGGCAACAGTGATTGACGTTTCGGCCTTTTTGCAATCTTCCAGTATTTTACTGTCGCATTCTTCTTGCGATCCATGGCGTGTGAAATCTGGGGAGGTGGTGCCAAGGGCAGTTTGATAGACGCTCATCACGTGATTACGCCAGTTTCCTGATTCGACGCCACTCGCCATTCCTCTCGGCTCCACAATAATGGTATAGGAGAACTCGTCCTTTTCTACTTCACAGGAGGTTAACGACGTCATTGCCATTGCGCAGCAAACGATGGCAGCGAGTTTAAAGAGATTCTTTTTCATATCTTTTGGTTTTTACGTTTATGTTCTCGATTTCGGCTGCAAAAGTAGTATGTTTTCAAGAAACAAGAGTCCCACGGTAGGAAAAATGAGTCTCAAAACGAGAAAAAGTAACCCCAGCAGCAGTTGTCAAGAGTGCTAAGATCCCGATGAAATGGGCGATTTTTGTTTCTCCCACCGACGTCTGTTTTCTTTTCTCTCGCAGATAACGCGGATGACGCAGATTTTCTCACTGACTTTGTTTTTATGGTTTTTGTTAATGAGCCTATCTGCGAGAGACGGTCAATGCCACGTAACAGCAGACGATGATGATATAGATAAGGAATAGTTGGATGGCACCGAGACGGATGCCCTCGATGCTGCTCAGGGGTAGCTGCGCCACCCATCCCAAGGTGTGGTTCATGGTGTTGGTCAGCCAGACGAGTAGGGTGAACAGTCCACCGGCTGCCCACGACCACCAACAGAGTACGAGGCACAGCAGGGTGACGCCGAGTATGAACCATGCTGACGGAATGACGATGAAGTTGCTCAGCAGGAACCACGTGCTGAAGCGGCCGAAGTGGTAGGCGACGAGTGGTGCCGTACCTATCTGTGCAGCTATGGAGACGGTTACCAGTCCCCATGCGGTCGACAGCCAGCGGTGCCGTTGCTGCACGTCGTCGGCTATCAGTCCATTGATGAGCGGGTGGATGAGCAAGATGCTGAGTACTGCCGCGAACGACAGTTGGAAACCGAGGTCGTACAGGGATAGCGGACTGATTATCAGCAAGACGACGGCGGCAAAGGCCAGCGTGTTGACGGACATGCGCTCGCGGTAGCCTAACGACAGCAGCGCATAGATGCTTATCATGAAGGCAGAGCGCACCACGCTGGTGGGCAGTCCGGCCAATTGGGCGAAGGCCCATATAGCGAGTACCGTGATGCTCTGTGTCGCGATGTGATAGCGGTGCCACCCGATGACGAGGGTGACAATGCTGTAGATGATCATCAGGTGCAGACCGCTCAGTGCCAGTATGTGCGAGGCTCCCGCCGTAGGCATCGTCGTCGATAGATTGTTGTTGGAAGTGCTCCAGCAACCGGTGGCGCCACACCAGAAAGCGCAACCGCAGTCTGTCCGTCATGGATAATGCCTGCAGACCGACCGCCTGCCCTTGCCACTGATGGCTGTTGGCATACAGCTCGCCCGTAAATCCGTGACACTGCATATATTGCCGGTAGTTGAAATGTCCGTGGTGGTATTCGTGAATATTGTTGATGCGCGAATGAACGACGAGTCCTTGCCCTATCGCTATGCGCTCGCTGTTGCTGTCGCGACGGAGGCTACAGCGCAGCTTATGCTGACCATCGGCCGTCAGTGCGTCGAACACCACCGTCTTCTTCTTGACCTTCACCTCGCTGACGACGACCAACTGTGTCGATAGCGTCTCCTCTGGCCATTCCACATGGAGAGCCTGTCGCTGTCGGCTGCCCAACGCCACGCCGAGCAAGAGCACGGCCGCTAATATCCCTGCCGTCTGCAGACGAGGGTAGCGCCCTACCATGCAGGTAGCTATGACCACTATTACCAGCATTGCCAAAGCCATCAGCCAATCATTTATCCATTGGCTCGTCGTTATCCCTGCTATCATACATGCTGCCAATGGCAGTAGTGGCGCGTGAATCTTCATCGGTTACGGTTTATTTTGCGCAAAGGTACAAAATAATTGAGAATTGACAATTGAGAATTGAGAGTTTTTTTGTACTTTTGCAGCATGCGAGTACTCATAGTTAATACAAGTGAACGGACGGGTGGCGCTGCGGTGGCTGCCAGTAGGCTCATGGAGGCACTGAACAACAACGGTGTGAAGGCCAAGATGCTGGTGCGCGACAAGGAGACAGACCGCCTGACGGTAGCAGCGGTGCCCGGACAGAAGGGAATGCAGCTGCGATTTCTGTGGGAACGGTTCGTCGTGTGGCTCGGGCTGCACCTGAACCGCAAACACCTGTTTGAGGTGGACATTGCCAACTGTGGTGCCGACATCACGCAGCTCCAGGAATTCCAGGAAGCCGACATCATCCATCTGCACTGGGTGAACCAGGGCATGCTGTCGCTGAAAGGCATCCGCAAAATACTGGATAGTGGTAAACCGGTGGTATGGACCATGCATGACATCTGGCCGGCAACAGCCGTGTGCCATCTGACACTGGACTGCCGGCGCTTCGAACAACAGTGCTGCCATTGTCGGCTATTGCCTGGCGGTGGCAGTGACAACGACCTGTCAGCACAGGTGTGGCGCAAGAAGCAGAAGATGCTGGCAGGACGCCAGATGACTTTTGTGGCATGCAGCCAGTGGTTGGCTGGCGAGGCCAGGAAGAGTGGACTGCTGCAAGGGCAGCGGGTGGAGAGCATACCGAATCCGATAGATACGCACATCTATATGCCAAAGGACCAGCAGCAGGCACGCCAGCGTGTCGGTCTGCCTGCAGAGGGTCGCATCATTCTGTTTGCCTCGCAGCGCGTCACCAACCTGAACAAAGGCATGAACTATCTTGTTGAGGCTTGCCAGTTGATAGCCGAGCAGCATCCTGAGCAGAAGGACCACATCACGGTAGCTGTGCTGGGCGGCCATGCTGAGGAAATCGTGGGACAGCTGCCTTTCCGTACCTGTCCGCTGGGCTATGTCAACGACGAACAGCGCATCGTCGACGTGTATAATGCTGCCGATGTCTTTGTGTTGCCTTCGCTGTCGGAGAACCTGCCCAACACCATCATGGAAGCCATGGCCTGTGGCGTGCCCAGCGTAGGTTTCAGGGTGGGAGGAATACCAGAGGAGATAGACCACCAGCAGAATGGCTATGTGGCAGAATACCGCAACAGTGAGGACTTGGCGCGTGGCATCTGGTGGACACTCTTTGAGGCTGACCACGACGCTGTGCGGAAGGCATGCCTGCAGAAGGTAGCCCACAACTATTCACAACAGAGTGTGGCAAACCATTATTTAGAAGTGTATGAAAGTATCCATCGTCACTATTACCTATAATGCTGCACGTACGCTGCAGCGCACGCTGGACAGTGTGGCCTGTCAGACGTATAAGGACATCGAACACCTGATTATCGACGGTGTGTCGAAGGATGATACCATTGCTATTGCTGAGCGCTACAAGGCCATGAGCCGCCATGAGGTGGTTATCCAGTCTGAGCCAGACAAGGGGCTTTATGATGCGATGAACAAAGGACTGCAGAAGGCGACGGGCGACTACCTCGTATTCCTCAATGCCGGCGACACGCTCTATGCACCCGACACCATCGAGACGGTTGTACGCTGTGTTCAACAGCCCCCTCTCCTTTTGGAGAGGGCGGGGGGAGAGGCTCCCGCCGTTATCTACGGCGACACCGCCATTACGGATGCTGAGGGCAACTTCCTGCACCTGCGCACCCACCGTCCACCAGAACAGCTGACGTGGAAATCGTTTAAGCAGGGCATGCTGGTGTGCCACCAGTCGTTCTATGTTCTGACGAGTTTAGCCCGTCAGATACCCTACGACCTGCAGTACCGCCACTCTGCCGATGTCGACTGGTGCATCCGCATCATGCGGGAGGCAGAGCGCCAGCAGTTGGCACTGGTCAATACGCACGCCATCCTGGCCAACTTCGAAGAGGGTGGCGACACCACCCAGCACCATCGGGACTCGCTAAAAGAAAGATTCAGCGTCATGGCTCATCACTATGGACTCTGCCAGACGCTGATTCTGCATGGATGGTTTATCCTCCGAGCAGTAGCCCGGAGGTTCCGTTAATAATCTTATAGATCGTATTCGTACATGACCATAGAGTAGGGGGCCAGGTCGACGGCAAACTTCTTTTCTGACTTGATGGTCTCCTTCTGAGGAGCAATGGGCTGTGCGTCGTAGTTGTTCTCGTCGTTGGCGTTGCCCTTCAGCACGGTCTTGGTGCACTTCTTCACCTTGAAGCGGCTCAGGTCGATGTTGGCCTTCTTAGCCTCTGCACCGGCGTTGACCATCTTGACATAGAGCTTGCGAGCCTTGACATTCAGCACGACACTCTGATCCTGGAGGAAACCGCTCTCCTCGTCTTTGGGAAGTCCCTGCCAGCGGGGAGCGACATCGGGATTCTCAATCTGTACGCAGTCGCCATAGTAGTACTGACCGCTGGACTGACCGAAGAGCTGCTGCACGTAGTAGCTGCAGGTGAGGTAAGGACGCTCGTTGTCAAAGTAGATCATGTCGGGATTCCAGTTGGTGGCGTTCTTCTTGGCGAAGAGGGGAGCATAGCTGGTCATGCAGACAATGTCGGCATTGCGCTCAACATGCAACAGATAGAGACCCTCGGCCAAGGCGTCGATGAGTTTCTTGTCCTTGGCGGCATACTCGCCGAGGTAAACCTTCGTCTTGCGGTCGCGGGGGTACTTGTCGTACTGGCGTGAAGAGAGGAAGTAGGCGTTGGGCTCGTAGTAGTGCTCGTCGATGATGGGCATGCCCAACTCGTCAGCGAGTTTCCAGCCAGCCTCAAAGTCGGGGTTGCCGCTGTGAGAGCCAGGACCGGCAGTACCGACGATGACAATTTCGGGGTGAGCCTTCGTGATGCGCTCGTACATATACTTGAAACGCTCGTTGAACTCGGGACTAATCTTCTCTTCGTTACCAATACCCAGATACTTCAGGTTGAAGGGTGCGGGGTGACCTTGGTCAGCACGCATTTTGGCCCACTTGGAGGTGGCGGGGTCGCCGTTGGCCCACTCGATGAGGTCGAGGGCATCCTGGGTCCACTCGTCCATGTCGGACATCGGACAAACATCCTGCGCCTGTGTGGGCCACATGTTCCAACCGCCATTGGTGCCCTGACAGCTGACACCGCAAGGCAGAATGGGCACGGGCTGCATGTTGAGGTCTTCGCACAGCTGGAAATACTCGTAGTAACCCAGACCTACACTCTGGTGGTAACCCCAGGTGTTCTTCAGCTGGCGGCGTGTCTCCTTAGGACCGATAGTGGTCTTCCAGCGGTAGGTGTTCCAGAAACCATCACCGCCACCGTGTACTACGCAACCGCCGGGGAAGCGCATGAACTTGGGTTTCAGGTCGGCGAGTGCCTGAGTGAGGTCTTTGCGCAGACCATGTCCGTTATACGTGTCTTCTGGCATCAGTGACACCATATCCACATCGAGGTCACCGACGTTCAAGACCAGAATCTGCAGAATGGCATTCTTGCAGTCTTCTGAGGGAGTCAGCACGGCACCGTACTTCTTCCACTGCTTGTCGCTAACGGTAATGGTAGCCTCGTCAAGCACTTTGGGGTCCTTGCCCCAGCCCTGGGGAACGGCGAGGACGACACGTACCTGCTTGGTCTTGTCGACATTGCGGAAGAAGGCAGAGAAGTCGTACTTGGCGCCAGCCTTGACAGAGATGCCGTCGAAACCAGCGTTCTCCAAGCCAAAGCCCTTCCAGCCTTTATAGTCATAGAACTCCTTGGCGCGTTCGGTGTGCAGACGCATGTAGGTGGGGTTGTTGGGGTGGATGCCGTCTGTCATGCGGATGTCCAACTTACCCAGTGAATGGCCTGGACGAACCAGCTTCCATGCGGTAGAGGGGCCCCAGCCGTCTTTCTCGTTGGGATTGAACTCGAAAGAGCCATTCTGTATCAACTCGGCATAAAGACCGCCATCGGCAGACGAGCTGATGTCTTCGAAGAAGATACCGATTAATTCATCACTGATGGCCTTACCTCCCTTAGGAGCGGTCATCGGCTTCTGAGCGTTAAGGCCCAGGGTTGCTACCGCTAATATGGCAGCGATTGTCATTCTTTTGGTCATATATAATGTCGTTTTAAGTGTGAGCAATACACAAAAGTAGTGCTATTCTCCTAAATAACCAAATATTTTATAGTTATATAACAAAATACGTACTAATTGCAAATAATTCATAATGTATGAACGGTTATTAGTTTTTATTTTCTACCTTTGCAGCCGAATTAATAGTTATCGCAATGAAGAAGTTATTGTTATCCATGCTGTTGATGGCGTCATTTACTGCTGTGCAGGCTGACGATGTCATGCGCAAAGAAAAGGACGGCACATACGTTGTCAATACCACCACACTGGCTCGCGATGTGGACGGATATATCGGTCCGACGCCTGTCGAGGTGTATATCAAGAAGAACAAGGTGGTGAAGGTGGTGATGCTGAAGAGTCAGGAGACTCCCAAGTACAACGCCCGTGTCAAGAAAGAGATGTTGCCCGGCTATGAGAATCAGAAAATTGCCAAAGGCAAAAGCTTAGAGGTGGACGGTGTCACTGGGGCTACGTTTACGTCTAACGCAGTGAAAGAAAATGTCAAACGTGCCTTGGAGTACTACTGGAAACACAAATAATAGGAACCATAAAATAAGCGCCCTCAACAGAGAGCGCTTTTTTTGTTTTCAATGCGTATCTCGTCATTAGAAGACGTAAGCGATACCTAACTGGAATACAGGACCGTTAGCCTTCAGCTTATCAACATCCATAGACACTTTTGTATTTGTATATGGATCGGTATATGAGATGTTCTCCGTCTTCTTGGCTGACTGATACTTGATGTCAAGAGAAAGTTTCAGATTGCTCTGAAGATAGTATTCAGCACCAACACCGATGTTGAAGCCTAATGCAGTCTCGCTGTCGCCATCACCATGAGTACCCATGAGTGTCAGACCTGCTAAGGGGTAAACCTTGATGTCTTCAGCAACGGGGAACAGGTACTGGAAGTTCAGGTTAGCATCCCACAGACCAAAACCGTCCTTCTTGAACCAGTAGTCGGCATCAACCTCACCACGGATGTTCTCAACGAATTCATACTGGAATCTAGCACCAAGACCGAGGGGGCTGTAACCATCACCATAGCCAGCATAACCGAGGTGTGCACCTACTGACATTGCACCTTCCTGTGCAAATGCGCCAATGCTCATAAGCATCATGGCAGCTAACATCATAAATTTCTTCATAGTTGTAAGTTTTAGTGAATAAATTGTGTTTGACAGGGCAAATATAAGAAAATAATTTTAATTAACAAAACAAATAGAAGAAAAATTTTCATTATTCTTCTTTTTTTGTTTGTTTTTCCTGAAGGTGGGGCTAATAGAGTAGTATGAGGCCTGCCAAGGCGCAGTAAATAATCATGCGGATGGGATTGATCTTGATGAACATCACACCGACGAAGGCAGCAATGAAAAGTAGACAACTCACCATGAACTGCCACCAGTCGGTGGTGGGCGTCGAGAAGTTGTCGGCCGTACATAATAATAAGGTGGCGGCAGCCAACAATCCAACGACGGCAGGGCGCAGACCTTGGAAGACGCTCTCCACGCTGTGGTGGTGCATATACTTCATGAACATCTTGCTGATGAGAATCATCAGAATGAGCGAGGGAAGTACCAAGGCAAAGGTGGCAACAGCTGACCCCAACACGCCCATAGGGGCAGAGTAGCCGGCGTTGACAACAGACGTGTAGCCGCAGTAGGTGGCAGAGTTAATACCTATCGGTCCGGGCGTCATCTGACTGATGGCAACGATATCCGTAAACTGCGAGGATGTCATCCAGTGCCAGTGTTCGACAGTCTCGTGCTGAATCAGTGACAGCATGCCGTAGCCGCCACCGAAGCCAAACAGACCTATCATGAAGAATGTGCAGAATAAACTGAGGAATATCATAAGTTTCAGCTATCTTTCTTAACTTTTAACTCTTAACTCTCAACTTCCCATAGGCAAAGCCTCCGATGCCAGCTGCAACGATAATCCAGATGGGTGATACCCCCAATAACCAGATGGCCAGTGCTGACACAATGGGAATCCATACGGTCCACTTGTTCAACTGTGCTCGCTTGGCTAAGTTGAAGGTCGGTACGGCAATCAGTGCCACAACGGCAGGGCGGATGCCCTTGAACATGGCGGCAACAATCTTGTTGTCCTCAAACTGGTGGAAGAAGATGGCAATGAGCAGGATAATAAGGAACGAGGGGAGGGCCGTACCAATGGTGGTAGCAATGGCTCCTCGTGTCTTGTTCAACTTATAACCAACGAAGGTAGCGATATTGATAGCAAAGACGCCCGGACAACTCTGGGCAATGGCTATCAGGTCCAGCATCTCTTCCTTCGACACCCATCGCTTCTTGTTCACCACTTCTTCCTCTATCAAAGGTATCATGGCATATCCACCACCAAGGGTGAATATGCCAATCTTAAAGAAGGTCTTTAGCTAACTGCTAACAGCCAATAGCCTTTTCCACCCACTTACGTGCATTGACGAAGGCCTCAATCCAAGGAGTAACCTCATCGTTACGACGGTCTGCGGGATACCAGGCATTCTGCCAGGGGAATACGGCACGCTCCAGGTGAGGCATCATGCAGAGATGACGACCATCGGCAGAGCAGATACCTGCCACGTTATAGTCGGAACCGTTAGGATTAGCGGGATAGCCGGCGTAGTTGTACTTGGCAATCACGTTGTAGGCACTCTCTGCTTCGGGCAGTGAGAACTTGCCCTCGCCGTGGGCTACCCACAGGCCGAGTTTGTTGCCGCTCAGCGAGCCGAACATCACGCTGTTGTTCTGAGGAATGCTCAACGAGATGAACTCACTCTCGAACTTATGTGAGTCGTTGTGCAGCATTTTTGCTCCTGCTGCGCCAGTTAATCCGAGCTCAACCATCAGCTGACAACCATTACAGATACCCAGCGACAGGGTGTCCTTGCGGGCATAGAACTTGTCGAGGGCCTCCTTAGCCTTGGGGTTGAAGAGGAAGGCACCAGCCCAACCCTTTGCTGAGCCCAGCACGTCGGAGTTAGAGAAGCCGCCGCAGAACACAATCATATTGATGTCCTCGAGGGTCTCACGACCAGAAATCAGGTCGGTCATCATCACGTCCTTCACATCAAAGCCTGCGAGGTAGAGGCAGTAAGCCATCTCACGTTCACCGTTGGTACCCTTCTCACGGATAATCGCAGCCTTGGGAAGTTGAGAGTTGAGAGTTGAGAGTTGAGAGTCTTTCCAGCGATCGGGGTTGAGACCATACTGAGCGAGCTTACCAGTGAAGTCCTTGTTGAACTGCATCTCCAGAGGCTGCTTCTTGTAGTTCTCGAAACGCTCCTTGGCCTTGCCGTTGAAACTCTGCTTGCAGTCAAGGAGGTAAGAGGTCTTGTACCAGGTGTCGCGCAGCGCATCGATATCGAAGGTCAGCTCCTTGTCGCCAGCCTTCACGATGATGGTGCGGCTCTCAGGTACAGAGTAACCAATCTTAGCAAAGCCTACGCCCTGCTCTTCCATGAAGTCGGCAAACTCCTGCTTGTGCTCGTCGCTGATTTCAACAACGACACCAGGATTCTCTGCGAACAGAGCCTTTACTACATCAGGCTCCCCTCCTTTGGAGGGGTTGGGGGAGGTTATGTCGTGCAGGTTGATGTGCATACCGCCCTTCGTATTGGCGAAGCACATCTCGAGCAGGGTTGTGATGAGACCACCGGCTGAGATGTCGTGACCAGCCAAAATCCAACCCTTCTCAATCATCTGCTGAACAGCCATGAAGGCATCGGCGAAGTACTCTGCGTTCTTCACCGTAGGCACATCGTCGCCCACCTTGCCTAAGCTCTGGGCGAAGGCAGAACCGCCAAGGCGCTGCTCGTTGAATGAGAAGTCGATATGATAGAGTGAGGCATTCTTATCGTTTACCAAAACGGGGCTTACCACCTTCTTGATGTCGCTAACCTCACCACCGGCAGATACGATGACCGTTCCTGGAGAGATAATCTTCTCGCCGTTAGGATACTGCTGACTCAAAGATAGCGAGTCCTTACCTGTCGGCACATTGATATGCAGGTCGCAGCAGAAATCGCTCAACGCCTTTACGCCCTCATACAAACGGGCATCCTCACCCTCCTGAGAGCGGCAGGGCCACATCCAGTTGGCAGAGAGACTCAGCGAATCCATGCCCTCAGCCAAGGGCGCCCAAACGATGTTGGTCAATGCCTCGGCAACAGACAGTACAGAACCGGCAGCAGGATTAGCCAGACCGGCCTGAGGTGCATGACCAAGCGCGGTGGCAATACCTTTCACGCCACGATAGTCGAGAGCTACAACACCGCAGTCGCTCAAAGGCAACTGAATCTCACCCTGGCACTGCTGACGGGCAATCTTTCCTGTTACAGAACGGTCCACCTTGTTGGTCAACCAGTCCTTACAAGCCACTGCCTCCAACTGGAGCACGCGGTCGAGGTATTCGTTAATCTTATCCTGGCTGTAGGTTACGTCCTCGTAGTGACGCTCTACAGTATTATCCTTCATGATGGTCTTGGGCGAGTGACCGAACATCTGAGCCACATCGAGGTCGAAAGGCTTCACGCCGTCGCCCTGCTTGAACGAGAAGTGGGCATCGCCAGTGGTTTCACCGACTACATACAGCGGGGCACGCTCGCGCTCGGCAATCTTACGAACATGTTCAATGTGCTTCTCGTCGATGAGCAAGCCCATGCGTTCCTGACTCTCGTTGGCAATGATTTCCTTGCTGGAGAGGGTCTTGTCGCCAATAGGCAGCTTGGTCATATCAATCTCACCACCGCACTCCTCAACAAGCTCTGATAAGCAGTTTAAGTGACCGGCAGAACCGTGGTCGTGGATAGAAACAACGGGGTTCACATCCTCCTCACAGAGCGCACGCACCAGGTTGTAGGCACGCTTCTGCATCTCAGGGTTGGCACGCTGAACGGCATTCAACTCGATACCGTTGCTGTAGCGACCCGTGTCTACTGATGATACTGAGCCACCACCCAGACCGATGCGATAGTTATCACCACCGACTACAACGACCTTGTTGCCTGGCTGTGGTTCCTTCTTAAGACAGTCGCGCTTGGTACCGTAACCGACACCACCTGCCAGCATGATGACCTTGTCATAAGCGTATTTCTCCTTACCCTCCTGATGCTCGAAGGTCAGTACAGAACCGCAGATCAGCGGCTGACCGAACTTATTACCGAAGTCAGAAGCGCCGTTAGAGGCCTTGGTCAGGATCTGCTGTGGGGTTTGATACAGCCACTGACGAACGGGCAGGATGTCCTCCCAGTCACGGGCTGCCCCCTCATCGTCGTGCAGACGAGGATAGGCTGTCATATAAACAGCTGTACCAGCGATAGGCCATGAACCGACACCACCACCCATACGGTCGCGGATTTCACCACCCGTACCTGTAGCGGCACCGTTAAAAGGTTCAACAGTCGTTGGGAAGTTGTGGGTCTCAGCCTTCAGCGAAATGACACTCTCGATGTCCTTCACCTGGAAGAAATCGCTGGTGCTCTGGTCCTTAGGAGCAAACTGTTCTACAACAGGGCCCTGTGCGAAGGCTACATTATCTTTATAGGCCGAGAGAATCTTGTTGGGATTCTCCTGCGTGGTTTTCTTAATCATGGCGAAGAGACTTGACTCCATCTCCTTGCCGTCGATGATAAAGGTACCACCAAAAATCTTGTGACGGCAGTGCTCTGAGTTGATCTGGGCAAAACCGAAGATTTCGGAATCCGTCAAGGGACGACCATTCTGCTTCTCCAGTCCATGCAGGTATTCAATCTCCTCAGGACTCAGAGCCAGACCCTCCTGCTCGTTGTATTCCTCCAGATTGTCCACATACTTGATGGGCTCTGGCTGGATGTTGATGGTGAAGATGTCCTGATTCAGTCCTTCATACATACGCTGCAGCATCTCGTCGTGCTCAGCATCCTTGCTGGCAGCGGGGAAATACTCCTCTATACGAGAAATGCCGCTGAGTCCCATGTTCTGAGTAATCTCAACGGCATTCGTCGACCAAGGAGTGACCATTTCACGGCGCGGTCCGACATAGAAACCATCGAGTGTCTCATTGGCAAGCAGTTCAGCTTCGCCATAGAGCCAGCAAAGTTCTTTTACTTCTTCCTGATTGAGTTGGTGGTCCACCTGCGTAGCAATGATGCTCTGCTGTGGGGTCTTGAAAAAGAGAATCATGTCCTTTATACCTTAATATGTTTAAATTGCGGTGCAAAGGTAATAAAAATATTAAATAAAAAAGAAGAAATAAGAATTATTTAGTATCTTTGCACCCGTCAAATTTTAAATGACTCATAGAAAATGAAGAAAAGTGTATTTATGATTTCGCTGGTGGCAGCAACATTGCTCACCAGTTGCGTGGCCAAAAAAGATTTGGAGGCTTGTCAGCAGGAGAATAAGTCGCTGCAGGCTAATTATTTGGATACAAAGGAGAAACTGGCGGCTTCTACAGCGCGAGTGACGAGTCTGGAGAGTCAGCTCAAGCAGCAGGAGAAGGCTTACAAGGCCCTGCAACGTTCGCTGGATAAGAGTCTGACCAATGCCAGTCAGAACAATGTGAGTATTGAGAAGTTGGTTGACCAGATCAATGAGTCCAACAAGTACATCCGTCACTTGGTAGAGGTGAAGTCGAAGAGTGACTCGCTGAACATGGTGCTGACCAACAACCTGACGCGTTCGCTGTCGAAGGAGGAACTCAAGGAGGTGGATGTGCAGGTGCTGAAAGGTGTCGTTTACATCTCGCTGGCCGACAATATGCTCTATAAGAGTGGTTCTTACGAGATTAACGACCGCGCCGCCGAGACGCTCTCTAAGATTGCAAAGATTATCAAGGACTATAAGGACTATGATGTACTCATCGAGGGTAATACCGACAACGTGCCCATCTCTCGTGAGAACATCCGCAACAACTGGGACCTCTCTTGTCTGCGTGCTTCGTCGGTGGTCCAGGCTCTTCAGAATAATTATGGCGTAGACCCCAAGCGTCTGACGGCTGGCGGTCGTGGCGAGTACAACCCCTTGCAGCCTAATACTACTGAGGTGGGTAAGCAGCGCAATCGTCGTACCCAGATTATTATTACTCCTAAACTGGATGAGTTCATGGATCTCATCGGACAGGCTCCTGAAGAGAGTAAATAAAGTCTCCTTATATATTATATAATAAGGTGTGGATGTTTGAGGACTTGATTTTCGTCAAGTCCTCAAACTTTTTTCTATAAAAACTGAATTTTTTCTTGGAAAAGTTTTGGTAGTTCGGGAAAAAGTCGTACCTTTGCATCCGCTTTCAGGAAGAGACCTGATGAGCGATAACGAAAGAGTTCTTTGAAAGTCTTACATAAAACAGAGAAGTAGTACAAGAAGCGAAGTATTTATACTTCGGGTAATATGACCGTCAAGCTTCAATAAATAC
>OMQN01000070.1 GCA_900313235.1 uncultured Prevotellaceae bacterium
ATGCAACACGTGACGAGTACTATCAGTACGAGGAATGGTATAAAGCTTAACATACCTTCTCCAGGCGCTTCATCATAGCAAACATGAAGATGGCAGCGATAATACACAGCGCAATGAGGATAGCCCAGTTATACATCAAGGGTATCTTATTCCAAAGCATAGAAGGAATAGAACTCAGATAGTTACCTACAGCTGTAGCAGCAAACCAACCTCCCATCATCAAACCTTTATATTTTGGGGGTGCAACCTTCGACACGAAAGAAATACCCATTGGTGAGAGAAGGAGTTCTGCGATAGTAAGCGTAAAATAGGTACCTATGAGCCAATTAGGAGACAAAATGCTCTGTGTATTATTTCCTAAATCCATTGGAGAAGTAAGTCCGATGGAAGCCAATGTTATAACTCCAAATCCTAATGCTGCAACAAGCATACCCCAAGCAATACGAGCAGGTGCACTAACAGACTTTCCTCGAGCCGCTAACGCTCCAAAGAAAAGCAAGCTAAATGGCGTCAAAGCTACGACAAAGAACGGATTAAATTGCTGGAAATCGCTGGGTTGAGCCATTGTCGGATCGTCCATATTCAGGAAAAGAGCAACTGCAGCACTAATGAGTATAACAGTGGCTATAGCACTCATGATACGGGTATTCTTCACCTTGCTCTGGAAAGAAGCAAAGCCTGTGTATACAGCCAAAGCAATAAGTGCAAGGGAGAAAATATTAAACCAAATACGCATACTTCCGCCTACCGTCAAATCAGTATATTTCTTAGCAAAGAAGGTCAGTGCAGAACCATTCTGATGGAAAGCCATCCAGAAGAAAATAACAACAGCAAAGACTAGCATCAAAGCTGTAACACGCTCTTTGGTTTCTGCAGGAGTAAGCTCTTCAATTGTATTATTATCTTGCTGTGCCTGCTTCACTGTGTTCATTGTATGGGCAAACCAACTCTTGCAGGCAAAGTAAATGATACCACTTATAATCAGCGATACGCAGGCTACACCAAAACAAAGACCATAGCCTCCATAAAGAGCCTCTAAATATTCAGGCTGGACATTGGCAGCATCGTAGACAAATCCATGACCTGCTAGATATTGATTAGTAATCCATTTAGCCATTGAAGGTGCAAACATGGCACCAATATTGATAGCCATATAGAATAGAGAGAAAGCATCATCGCGGCGATTTGCATACTTAGGATCGTCATATAAGTTGCCGACCATTACCTGCAGATTACCCTTAAACAATCCTGTACCAAGTGATACACATGCCAAGCCTGCAATCATAGCCACCAAACCAGTAGTTCCCGCATCCGTAGGAATAGCCAGTCCTAAATAGCCGACAAACATGGTTGTAAGCCCCAATACTACGCATTTACCATAGCCAATTTTGTCGGCCAGCATTCCACCAAAGACAGGAGAAAAATAGACTACAGCAAGAAAGATTGCATAGACCTGACCTGCAACTCCTTCACTCCAGCCAAATTTTGCCTGCATAAACAATGTAAAAATGGCCAGCATGGTATAATAACCAAAGCGCTCGCCCGTGTTGGCCAGTGCCAACGCAAAAAGACCTTTCGGTTGATTCTCAAACATAATTTTTCTTATTTTATTTTAGGATTTCGTGTTCTGATAATGTCGAAGAGATAGGTGGCCTTGATGACTATTTGTCCGTGGTTGGACTTGCCGAAGTAGTCGCTCTTCGAGTTCTTGAAGATGTTGCCCAGACCGTAGTAGTAGCGACCCTCCAGAATGAAGTGCCCCACCTTGGGAATGGACAGTTCTATGCCGCCACCAGCAGCAATGCCGTAGTCAAACTTGTTTTGTACTGCCAGCGTGTCCTGAGCCACAACCTGCGAGGCGCGCTGGTTGGCGGTGCCATAACCTAACACGACATTCGTCTTGGTGGACTCGCCCAGATAGAGACCTATCTGCGGACCGACCTGGAAGAAAGCCTGCAGCCCTTTGCGCTCACGCCCCCATCCCAGACGTGCCATAAAGGGAATCTGCAGATAGGTTATCGAACGCTCATAGCTCAGCGGTGACGTCTTATTCACATCGTCCGCATAGTAAACGGGATTGTTGTCGGCATCACGGATATCTTCCTTCCATCCGCCCTTCGTAACGTTCACCTCACCAACAATAGAACAGACACTGCTGAAGTATTTCTCGCAAGTATAACGTACCGAGAGACCTGCCGTGTAACCCATCAGCATGCTTTGGGGCACGTCAGGCACAAAGCCCACATTACTCATCACGCAACCGGCACTACCGCCAATAGCCAGGTCGGTACGATAGTCACCCACCTGCGCAACGGCTGTTGCAACGAAGAAATGGAATAATGAAAAAATGAACAACAAACGCTTCATAATTATTGCATTCTTACATTTTTAGATTATTACATTTTAGAAGTTGATGGTTTCAATCTTGTTGTCCTTCGTATAGTGCACGAACAGGATGGCACGGTTCTGCATGCCGCCATTGCCGATGCGCTCAAAGTGCAGCGGTGTCTGCAGCGGTGTGTAGCCTACCATGCCCGAAGCGCCCGTAAACTGCTTGCCATACATGTGCAGACCCTTAATCATGAAGTATGCCTGGTCGAAACCCGTCACGGCATAGCGCTGATGATAGGGCTGCATGTCCTGATGGAAGTTCCAGCGGTACTTCTTCTTGAAATGCTCACCACGATGCGACAGCGGACTCATGTAATAGGTTGACGGGATATAGGTGTCGAACTTATAGAAGTTGTCCAGATGCTGGCGGATATACATCAGCCACTCCGGATATCCGAACATCGATATCTGCAGCGTGGGTACCGTCATCAGCAGGCCGTTGAGCTTGGCAAAGGCTACGTTCAACTCCTGCGAACGACTGGTGTTCAGCACCACCACATTGTGTTTGGTCGTTGAGAAACTCTGCTTGAACTTCGTCTCACTCGACTTCAGATTGGTCAGCGAGTAGGAGGCACCTTCTTGGTCCAGCTTACGACGCAGCACGGTGGTGAAGCTACCCTTCGTACTCGTCGAGTCGTTGCAGTCGATAATCACGACATGGCTGTTCTTGAAGCGCTGGTAGAAGCGGAACACGTAGCTGTTGTTGGTCTGGTTGCCGTTCTGGAACACCTGGAAGAGGTTGCCATTGTCGAACACCTCGTTGCTGTTAATAGAAAAAGGTATCAGCAAGCGGATGTCATTCTTCACGGCAAAGTCACCCAGCGCCTTCACCTGCTTGGTGTACAGCGGACCGATGATCAGGTCACACTCGGCAGCCATGGGGTCTTTCAACACCTTCTGGATGTCGGCATTCTCTGCCACGTTCCATGCACGCACATCGGTAGAGATGCCGTGGGTGCGCAGACTGTCGCAGGCCATCAAGAGGCCACGATAGTATTCCACCATGCGCTTGCCGTCGCCATTGTCGTTGTGCAGGGGCAGCATGACGCCTACCCTCAGTTCGCGGTTGCGCATGTCGGGCTCCACGACGACGGGTTTGGTGGGCATCTGCGGCTGGGGGTTGACACTTTCCGGCTCCGGGTGCTTGGGAGGATAGGGAATCTTGATATAGTCACCCTTACGCAACTCATAGCCTGGTGTCTTCATCTCCGGATTGGCAGCTATCAGTTCGTCGATGGTCAGCCCGTTGTCACGGGCTATGCCGAAGATGGTTTCCTTGCGCTTGACCTTATGTAGTTCTTTGAAATTCTGCACCTGAGCCAACGCTGTCTCTGTGACAAACGAAAGCACCGTCAGCATGAAAAAATATCTTAAGAATTGTTTCATAAACCACTATTTTTCATTTTTGCGCTACAAAATTACAAAAAAAGATGCGTAAGTTCTACTTTTTTCCGTAATTTTGCACAAATATTCGCACATGAACATGAAAATAGGTAGATTATTAACCCTTTTTGCCTTTTGTCTGCTGACCATAACGACCTATGCAGACATCGAACTGAAGGCGACATACACAGATAAGAAAGGTGTAGAGGTCGTAGAGACAGATAACTTCACCGCCGAGGCACCGCTCTATGTAGAGTTCACATCGAACCCCACCAGTCTGGATGCCGGGGCCTCCATTGAGTGGCACATCACCAACTCGACGGCAGGCATCAACGTGGCGCGCTATGAGGAGAATACCAGCTACACGTTTACTGCTGCTGGAAAGAATGTCATAACCCTGAACGTAGTACAGGACGGTGACATCGTTAACACGCAGAGCATCACCATCACCATCAGCGACAGCCATCTGGAGATGCCCAACGCCTTCTCGCCCAACGGTGACGGCATCAACGACTATTTCCAGGCAAAGACCAATACGAAGAGCATCGTCGAGTTCCACGCTTACATCTTCAACCGCCACGGCCAGAAAATCTACGACTGGACAGACTGGTCTACAGAGAAGATGGGCTGGGACGGCACCCACAACGGGAATCCCGTCAAGGATGGTGTCTACTATGTCTATGTCAAGGCCCGTGGTGCTGACGGCATGGACTACGAGATTCGTCGCGATGTCAACTTGCTGCGCAACTTCAATACGGTGGACAACACCAACCCATAAGAATACTCATTAACCCCATTACATCAAAATGGAAAAAATCCAAGTCTTCGGTGCTCGTGTCCACAACCTGAAGAATATTGACGTCGAGATACCCCGCAACTCGCTGACCGTCATCACGGGTCTCAGCGGCAGCGGCAAGTCGTCGCTGGCCTTCGACACCATCTTTGCCGAGGGGCAGCGCCGCTATATTGAGACGTTCTCTGCCTATGCCCGCAACTTCCTGGGCGGCATGGAGCGTCCTGACGTCGACAAGATTACAGGCCTGTCGCCCGTCATCAGCATCGAGCAGAAGACCACCAACAAGAATCCGCGTTCTACCGTTGGCACCACCACGGAAATCTACGACTACATGCGTCTGCTCTTTGCCCGTGCCGGCAAGGCCTACAGCTATGAGACGGGCGAGCCGATGGTGAAATATACCGAGGAGAAGGTCATCGAGATGATTCAGCAAGACTATGCTGGCAAGAAGATTCTCATCCTGGCGCCACTCATCAAGAGTCGTAAGGGCCACTATCGCGAGCTCTTCGAGTCGATGCGCCGCAAGGGCTACCTCCACGTTCGCGTCGATGGCGAGGTCAGGGAACTGACGCCAGGCATGAAGGTAGACCGCTACAAGAACCACGACATCGAGGTGGTCATTGACCGCATGGCGGTAAAGGGGGCTGACGACAGGTTGAAGAAGAGCGTTCAGATGGCCATGAAGCAGGGCGAGGGCCTGCTGATGATTATGGACCACGAAACGGGCGATGTCAAACACTTCTCGCGCCGCCTGATGTGTCCCACGACGGGCATTTCCTATAGCGACCCTGCCCCCAACACCTTCTCGTTTAACTCGCCGCAAGGTGCCTGTCCGCGCTGCAAGGGACTGGGCTACATCAACGAGATAGACCTCACCAAGGTTATTCCCAATCGCAAGTTGTCCATCCACGAGGGTGGCATCGTGCCGCTGGGCAAGTACAAGAACCAGATGATTTTCTGGCAGATAGCGGCCATACTCAGCAACTACGACTGCGGCCTGAAGACACCCATAGAGGAGATTCCAGACGACGCCTTCAACGAGATACTCTATGGCACCATTGAGTCTGTACGCATCGACAAGGAACTGGTACACACCTCCAGCGACTATTTCGTCGACTACGACGGCGTCATCAAGTACCTGCGCTCCGTCATGGACGATGACGACAGTACACCGGCGTCGCGCCGTGGGCCGTCGCTGGGTTCCGAGAAGTGGGCCGAGCAGTTTCTGGCCGAGTGCCAGTGTCCTGAGTGTCACGGCCAGCGCCTCAACCGCGAGGCATTGTCTTATAAGGTGTGGGACAAGAACATCTCCGAGTTGGCGGCTATGGACCTCAGCGAACTGCGCCAGTGGTTGGACGACTTAGAAAAGCCAACAGCCAACAGCCCTCGCAACGCCACACTCTCACAGAGAGAACAGCCAACAGCCAAATTGGACAGTCAGCAACGACAGATAGCGACAGAGATTCTCAAAGAGATACGCACCCGTCTGGACTTCCTGTTGGACGTGGGTCTCGACTACCTGTCGCTGAACCGCCAGTCGGCCAGCCTCTCCGGTGGTGAGAGTCAGCGCATCCGTCTGGCTACACAGATTGGTTCGCAACTGGTCAACGTGCTCTACATCCTCGACGAGCCGAGCATCGGTCTGCACCAGCGCGACAACGACCGTCTCATCCGCTCTCTCAAGGAGCTACGCGACCTGGGCAACACCGTCATCGTCGTCGAGCACGACCGCGACATGATGCTCAATGCCGACTACATCGTCGACATCGGTCCTCGTGCTGGTCGCAAAGGCGGCGAGGTGGTCTTCCAAGGTACACCTGCCGAGATGCTGAAGGCCGACACGCTGACAGCTCAGTACCTTAATGGAAAGTGTAGAGTGGAGAACGGAGAGTTTGCTACCGCGCAGCCATCTACATCGGTAGAAAACTCTAAACTCTACACTCTAAACTCTAAACTAACCCTCCACGGTTGTCGCGGCAACAATCTGAAGAACATCGACGTAGCGTTCCCCCTGGGTCAGCTCATCGTCGTCACAGGCGTCAGCGGATCGGGCAAGTCGACGCTCATCAACGAGACGCTCTACCCCATCCTCTCCAAGCATTTCTACCGCTCGCTGCAGGCTCCCCTGCCCTACGACAGCATCGAGGGCCTGGAACTTATCGACAAGGTGGTCAACGTCGACCAGACACCTATCGGTCGCACACCACGCAGCAATCCCGCCACCTATACAGGTGTCTTTTCCGACATCCGTTCGCTGTTCGTCAACCTGCCCGAGGCACAAATTCGCGGCTACAAGCCTGGCCGCTTCTCGTTCAATGTGAAGGGTGGCCGCTGCGAGACGTGTGGCGGCAACGGCTACAAGACCATCGAGATGAATTTCCTGCCCAACATCCAGGTGCCTTGCGAGGAGTGTCACGGCAAGCGTTACAACCGCGAGACGCTGGAGGTTCGCTTCAAGGGTAAGAGCATTGCCGACGTGCTCGACATGACCATCAACCAGGCTTGCGAATTCTTCGAGAACGTACCCAACATCCTGCAGAAAATCAAGACCATACAGGATGTCGGACTGGGATACATCAAACTCGGTCAGCCCTCTACCACGCTCTCTGGCGGTGAGAGCCAGCGCATCAAGTTGGCTACTGAACTCTCCAAGAAGGATACGGGCAAGACACTCTACATCCTCGACGAGCCCACCACGGGTCTGCACTTCGAAGACATCCGCATCCTCATGGGCGTCATCCGCCGTCTGGTAGACCGCGGCAACACGGTCATCATCATCGAGCATAACCTCGACGTCATCCGCCAGGCTGACTACATCATCGACATGGGACCTGAGGGTGGTCGTGGCGGTGGCACCGTTCTCTCTACGGGTACACCTGAGGAGGTTGCCAATAGCGACAAGGGCTACACGCCCCGCTTCCTCAAAGAAGAACTGGAACGCTTCAAGAAATAATCAGCAGTTGAGCCCACCTTCGGAGTGGGCTCAATCTGTTATTTATTCTCTGCTATAGACATGAACGCTGGAACCTTGCGCTGAGGGCAGGTAGTTGATGCCCCACCAGCACATCTGCAACAGCACAAACGAGATGATGAGCACACACAGCGCGAGCTTGGGCTTGTGGGTGGGCAGTTGTCTGTAGTGCACATACAGCAGATAGGCAAACCACGTAATGGCGGCCCACGTCTCCTTGGGGTCCCACGACCAGTAGTGGCCCCACGCCTCCTTGGCCCACAAAGCACCAAAGAGCATGCCGATGGTCATAAATGCCAAGCTGACGTAGACAAGATCGTCAATCAGTTTCCATGCTGCTACCACAGCTGCTATGGCCAGCAGCGAATAGGCAAAGATATAGACAAAGACATGGGGTGCGAACCACGGACTCTGCAGGGCTGGCACCAGCGTCTTGGTATTGTAGGACGAGAAGAAGAAGTAGGCAAAGGTGGCAGCAAACAAGAAGATGCCGAAGTAAATCCAACGGGCCTTGGCCGTAGCGTTCAGCAACCTGCGGCATATCACCTTGAGCGCCATAATCACGGCACCCGCCAGCATCATGTAGACGCCTGCATACACCAGCGGCAGCCATGGGTCGCTCACCAGTTCCAGGATGCTCGTCTTACTCATGGCACCCATCTGCATGTCATAGCTGTATTGGTATATCTTCCACCCTTCGACATCTGCGGGCTTGTTCACCTCTACGATGGTCTCCACGCTCTCGCCCCCCCTGGTCTCGATATGCAGCTCAGAGGCATAGCGCTTGGGGGACCCGTTGTCGTAGGTCTCCATGATAAACTTCTTCAGCTCAATGGTGAAGGGCATCTCCACAATGCGCTGCTCAGCGGTCAGCGCGCGCCACTCCTGTCCACCCACCACCGTAATCATCTTTACCCGCTGCATGTCGGCATTGCCCAGCGTGGCGGCTGTCATGGCAAGAAACAGTCCCAGGTGGTTCAGCATGAACGGCACGTCACGCTGCCAACTCGTCAGGTGCGACAGTCTGCCCAGCACCACCAGTCCCAGCACGACGGCCATCAGCATATAGACGAGCACGAAGGGCCAGAACGTCAGCATATGGCTCAGCCACGTGCCATTCTCCTCCTGTCGCGTCAGTCCCATGATGATGGTCAGCACGATGGCATAGACCAGCACAGGGATGGCGGCCTTGTAGGTACCCAGAAACTGCAGTACAGCCACCCGCTTCCGCAACTGGTAGATCATAGCAATAACACTCAGAAATACTGCCAGCACAATACCGTTGACAGGCCAGCTGTAGGCACTCCAGTCGACTGGTCCAAAGCCCAGTTGCAACAGCAGTCCAGCCATCACCAGGGCTCCCCCCATGGCGAAGCCCTCTTTCATTCCGTATGGTTTATTCCACATCAATCATTAAAAATTTATTGGCCGCAAAATTACGAAGATTCCACGAGATAGTCTCATGATCCGACCTTTCCTTAACAACATTTAAGAGGAAGGGCACACGCTTTGAGCAGGGGCGCAATAAAAACAGCTGATACATTTCTGTATCAGCTGTTTTGGTTTGGGGTATATACAGCGCTTACATGGCTGACGCAGCAAAGAGCCACTCGTAGATGCACGAGCAGAGGCCGAAGAGGGCGATGCCCAAAGTGCAGAGGGCGAGCGCAAAGCGCGTGTTGCCATCAGTTTTGAAGGCTGGCAGCGGGGTCTCCGTCTTGTTGATATACATAGCCTTGACGATGAGCAGGTAGTAGTAGAGTGACACTACCGTGTTGACCAAGGCGATGAAGACGACGAAGTATGCCCAGAAAGAGCCCTGCTGAGCAGCGGCCATGAAGACGAAGAACTTCGAGAACATGCCGGCGAAGGGAGGAATACCAGCCAACGAGAACAGGGCCAGCGTCATGAGGAACGCCAACTTGGGGTTGGTCTGGTAGAGTCCGTCGTAACTTGACATGGCAGTCGTGCCACCGTTATTCTGCTCGATAGTAGAGATGACGGTGAAGACGGCCATATTGGCAACGACATACACCAGCACGTAGTACATCAGCGACGCCATACCGGTCTGAGAGGCACCAATGACAGCCAACATGATATAACCGGCCTGCGAGATGGAGCTGAAGGCCATGAAGCGCTTGAGCTCGCTCTGACGGATGGCGAAGAGGTTGGCAATGGTGATGGAGAGGACGATGAGCACATAGAGCATGTACTCCCAGTACTCTACCAGCGGGGCAAAGGCCTTGGTCAGGATGACCATGGCAGCGAAGGCTGCAGCACCCTTGGAGCAGACGGAGAGGTAACCGGTGACAGGCGTAGGAGCGCCCTCGTAGGTGTCGGCCGTCCAGAAGTGGAAGGGCACGAGCGACAGCTTGAAGGCCAGTCCGCTGAAGAAGAACACCAGACCCAGGATGGTCAGCGGTGTCACGCCCTCGTAGAGCGGATTGGTGCCGAAGAGGACGTTAGCGACGTCGTCAAAGTAGAGGGTACCTGTTGCAGCATAGACGAACGAGATGCCATAGAGCATGACACCACTGGAGAATGTAGCCACGAGGATGTACTTGGCGGCAGCCTCGGCACTCTTCTTCTTGAACTTGTCGAAGGCCACCAGGCAGGCCATAGGCACAGAGGCGGTCTCCAGACCGAGGAAGAACAGCAGGAACGAACCGCTGCTGACCATGATGAACATACCCAACAAGGTAGAGAGCATCAGCAGATAGAACTCGCCACGATGCTTCTGAGCCTCATTCTTCAACCACGGCTCGGCCATAATCAGAACGATAACCGTACCAATGCTCAGGATAACCTTCATGACATTAGCTGCCTGCGAGGCCACATACATGCCGCCAAAGGCTTCTGTGGGTTCTGACAGGAAAGCGATGCGTACAGGCAGCACGAGCATCAATCCGATGGTCACTCCTCCAAAAACCTCATGGTCTCTCCCACTTTTACGCGAGAAGAAGAAATCCATGAAGAAGACTACTAACAGAATGCAAACGAGATAAAACTCGGGCACCATATTTAAAAATTGACTATATCCCATAATCTTTATCTCCTTTATTTAATAATGTTTTCGAGAATAGGTCCTACGGCGTCATTGATGACGTTGCTTGCCCACAAGGGGAACAGGCCGAGACCAGCCACACAGGCAATCAGACAGATGACGGCAACGCGCTCGTCCCATGTAGCATCGGTGAGTTCCAGATAGTGAGGATTCTTCACCTCGCCATACAGAATCTTACCAACAACACGCAGGATGTAGACTGCCGTGACGACAATCGACGTACAAGCGATGATGGTGGCCACACGGTGGAACGTGTCGACATTCTCGAAAGAACCCACGAAGATGGTCATCTCAGCAATGAAGCCCGAGAAGCCCGGCAGACCGAGGTTGGCGAGACCGGCAATGACGTAACCCACAGCGAGGAACGGCATAATCTTCATCAAGCCATCCAGATAGCGGATGTCACGGGTGTGTGTACGACCATAAATCATACCGATGAGGGCGAAGAAGAGGGCCGTCATCAGACCGTGAGAGAGCATCTGCAGGATAGCACCGGTGCAAGAGGTCTTGGTCATCATCAGCAGGGCGAAGAGCACCAGACCGCAGTGAGACACTGACGAGTAGGCATTGATGTACTTCAGGTCGGTCTGTACACAGGCCGAGAAGGCACCATAGACTACTGAGATGGTGGTGAGGATCAGGAAGATCCATGCCAGCTCATTGGCAGCATCGGGCAACAGATACATAGCCACGCGGAAGCAGCCGTAGCCTCCCAGCTTCATGAGCACACCAGCGTGGAGCATGGATACTGCCGTGGGGGCTGAGGCATGACCGTCGGGCGACCATGTGTGGAAGGGGAACAGGGCGCCCAGCACACCGAAACCGATGAAGATGAAGGGGAAGAACATCTTCTGGATGTCAACGGGAATGTTGTGCATGGCTGCAATCTCGTTGACGTTCATCGTGGTGGCTCCGCTGAAGTAGTAGATGCCCAGCAGACCGATGATGAGCAGGGCGGAACCGCCCATCAGCATCAGCGTCAGCTTCATGGCAGCA
>OMQN01000147.1 GCA_900313235.1 uncultured Prevotellaceae bacterium
CGAATTGAAACAGATTCTCAATCACTTGGGTAAGGATCGTTACACGGATCGTGATGGCTTTGATGCGCAGGGCGACCATGTGCGTCAGGCAGAGTATTACCGCCAGCGAAGACTCACCTATAATGTTCAGTTGGACGGCAAACATACACCATCAGAAGCAGACAAACTTGATTGGAGTCTTGGCTATGCGTACGCCAATCGCCATCTGCCCAACCGTAGGCGATACAGCATGATGGAAGAAGAAGGCCGTTTCATGATAGACAACCTGAACGACTTTAATCGGGAAACGTCCCAACTGGATGAGCACATTTTTTCGGCGGCTGCCAACTGGAAGCACGAGTTTGCTTTCGGTTCGTTCACACCCTCCCTCTTTGCCGGTGCCTATGCCGAGCATCGTCGCAGAACTTATGAGACGCGTCAATGGACGTTGCAGTATGAGGGTGGCCAGTTGCCCAGGTCACTTAATGGTTGGGATACAGAGACAGGTCTGCCAATGATCTTGACCATGGACAATGGTGCGACAGGTTCGCCGACCAATACGAATGGCATCAGTTGGCACGAGCTCATCGACTGGAGCAACAACTATTCTGCCCGAAGCACACAGGGCAGCGGCTATGTGAGCGCAAAACTCCCCATCCGACGATTTGACATATATGGTGGTGTTAGATTTGAGTATGTACGTACAGAACTCATCTCCAACACCCGTCGTCAGGAGCCTTCGCCTCTTTCTACGTTCTATGACTACAACGACCTCTTCGCATCGCTCAATCTTGCCTACCACCTTACAGACAAGCAGCAGGTGCGTCTGGCATACGGTCGCACGACCAACCGCCCTGAGTTTCGCGAACTCTCTTCCAGTGTCTATTACGACTTCGATCTTGCCAGCAACGTGCAAGGCAATCACAATCTATTACCCACTTATATTGATAACTTCGACCTTGGCTGGGAATGGTATCCTCATGCGGGTGAGGTGGTAAGCCTCTCACTCTTCTATAAGCACTTCCGCAACCCTATCGAGTGGACGTATACTGTGGCTGGTGGCACCGACCTTGTATATTCCTACCTCAACGCAGAGGGAGCCAACAACTATGGCGTCGAACTCGACATTCGTAAACAGCTAGACTTCATGCGTCTGCCGTTCCTCTCTCTCTCACTCAACGCCTCATGGATCAAGAGCAACGTCACTTTCCCTGATGGAAGCAAGGAGGAATCGCGCCCAATGCAAGGACAGTCGCCCTACTTGGTCAATGTGGGTCTTTTCTTCAACAGCAACCAAATTCCCGGCAAAGCAGAGCAGATGCAGGGATGGACGGCTTCCTTACTCTACAACGTGATTGGCAAGCGCCTGATTGGTGTAGGACGTAGCGTGGGAACCGGTAACACCGAGATACGCGTCCCCGACAGTTACGAAATGCCTCGCCACCAGCTCGACTTCAACATTGCCAAGCGCATCGGTCGTCTCGATCTTCGTCTCTCCGTTCGTGACCTCCTGGCACAAAAGGTGCAGCTCAAGCAGTTTGAAAAGACCCCACAAGGGGAAATCGAACAGATTACGCGCTCTTATTGCCCCGGGCGCAATATACAATTCTCGGCTAGTTTCCAGTTCTAAAAAGAAATCTGGCAGTATTACAATCTGGTTACGAAACAAAATCGTAGCATCAGCGTAACAGAGTAGAAACATATTGTGAATACCTTTGCAATGCAATTCGGAAAGGCCGGGTTGCAAGATGAAATAACAAACAATAAAAACAATGAAGAAAAAAGTTTTTCTTTCGGTGGCAATGATGACCACTACCCTGGCGATGACCATGGTGTCATGCAGCAAAGACAATGACGTGAACAATGGTGATGAGAAACAAACGGCCTATCTATGGGGCACGGATGGTAGTATCAAGACATGCGACCACCTCACTTTCAGCGCAGACGGCAAGGATGACGCTAACGGAAACGTCATCGGTAATGGTGATAAGGAGTTTATCTTTAGAGGAAAGCAGACGCTGAAGAAGGGTGTCTATCTGATGAAGGGATGGGTGTACGTAGCCGATGGTGCCGAACTGACCATCGAACCAGGTACTGTGATCAAGGGCGAGAAGGCTTCTGCCGCTTCACTTATCGTGGAGCCAGGTGGAAAACTCTACGCCAAGGGTACAGAGACTGCTCCTATCGTCTTTACCTCAGCAGAGGCAAAGGGCAACCGCAAGCCTGGCGACTGGGGAGGACTGGTCATCTGCGGACGCGGTACAAACAACAAGGGTGTGCTCGGTCAGCAGATTGAGGGTGGTCCTCGCACGAAACACGGTGGCAATGATGCCAATGACAACAGCGGTGTGCTCTCATACGTTCGTATAGAATTTGCAGGTTATCCTTTCCAGAAGGATAAGGAGATCAACGGTTTGACATTGGGCAGCGTAGGTGCTGGCACACAGATTGACCACGTGCAGATAAGCTACACCAACGACGACTCCTTCGAATGGTTTGGTGGCAATGTCAACTGCCGTTACCTGGTGGCCTATAATGGTTGGGATGATGAGTTTGATACCGACAACGGTTACAACGGTAAGGTGCAGTATGCGCTCTCCATCCGCGACCCGCGCATTGCCGACACCTCACAGTCAAACGGTTTTGAGAGCGATAACGATGCCGACGGTTCACTCACCGAACCTTTCACTTCTGCCGTATTCTCCAACGTGACCTTCATTGGCCCTATGGGACGTGGCGGCTTTGAGAACACACCCGACTATATCAACGGTGGCAAGGTGTTCCCTCAGAACGGCTCTGCCCTCGGTAAATTCCAGAGTGCCATGCAGATTCGCCGCAGCAGCCAGCTGGCCTGCTTCAACTCCGTGGCCGTAGGCTATCCTGTAGGTTTGATTGTGGATGCAGAAAAGGGTAACACACAGGATGTGGCAAAGGCTGGCAACCTGAAGCTACAGAACATCTTCTTTGCCGGCATGGGCGTGACGGGTAGTGATGCTAACAAACGCTACGAGGACAATCTCTACGATGCTGTGCAGAAGAGTGTGATTGACGCCAATCAAGAGTCTTACAGCAGCACCTTCTTCAAGTCGCAGACGGGCAACAAGGTATTCCAGAGCATCTCCGACTTGATGCTCACCTCGGGCATCTATTCTGGTGTACAGTACCTTCCACAGAGCGGTTCGCCATTGCTAGGAGCTGCCAGCTTCACCGACGTTTTGCTCTCTTCATGGTTCGAGAAAGTCAGCTACATCGGCGCCTTCGGAAACAATGACAACTGGCTCCGTGGCTGGACAGAGTTTGACCCACAGAATGCTGAGTACTAATCTGTTCAGAATATAATATCATTTAGTTACGCGTGTATGGTCTTTCCTTTATGGAAATGGCCATACACTTTTATCCATTTTTATATGCTTATGCAAAACAAATCACAAAAGGAAATCATACTTGAAGAAAAAATTCAGAAACTGGTTGCTGACATCGTGGAGCATTCGGACAT
>OMQN01000133.1 GCA_900313235.1 uncultured Prevotellaceae bacterium
ATAACAAGCACCTCATCACCGACCGCCATTTCTGGGTCGACGAAGCAGCATGCATCCAATGTGGCAAATGCGCCAAGCTATGTCCTGTCGACGACATCGTCGGCAAGCCACCCGTCTGGCAGCATAACGGAAAGTGTACCAACTGCCTGGCGTGCTACCACTACTGTCCCACCCATGCCATTCATTGGGGCGACATGCAGCGCGGCCAGTATTACTTCAATAGACGCGGGGACCAAAAATAGACGTTCCCACACGAACCATCGTAGACCCTTCCTCCACGGCTATCGGATAGTCGTGGCTCATGCCCCACGAACGCTCGCAGAACCAGGGTGCATCGGCAAAATAGCGCTCTTTGACCTCGTCAAAGAGGCTATGTGCCAGGCGGAACTCGCTGCGTATCTGGCGCTCGTCGTCCACATACGATGCCATCATCATCAAGCCACAGATGCGCACATGACTCAGCTGGCGCCATTCGCCATCAGCCAACAGCTGGCGCAAGGCGTCAGGTGTCAGACCGTACTTCGTTTCTTCCTCAGCGATGTGCAGCTCCAGCAGTACGTCGATGACGCGCTCACACTTAGCGGCTTGCTTGTCGATTTCCTTCAGCAGTTTCAGCGAGTCGACAGCCTCAATCATCGTCACGTAAGGGGCTATATACTTCACCTTGTTTGTCTGCAGATGCCCGATGAAATGCCACTGGATATCCTGTGGCAGCGTCTCGTGCTTCTGGCGCAACTCCTGTTCGTGGCTCTCTCCGAAGATGCGCTGTCCCTCTTCGTAGGCTGCCTCGATATACTCGTTGGGGTGATACTTGGAGATAGCCACCAGGCGCACGCCTTGTGGCAAACGGTCCAATACCTGTTTCAGATTACCTTTAACGTCGTACATCATCCCTCATATTCGGGCTTGTCGTCGTGTTTCTCCTTGCCGTACTCGAAGACATCCATCAACGTTGTCTCAGCAACAGAAGCGATGACATAGTCAATCATCGTACCACCCATCACCTCGTCGATATTTCTCACGGCACCATTCAGCGTACCGGCCTGCACCAGGTAGTTGACATTAGAACGCTTCTCCTTGTCGGTCTTCTCGTCGATGGTGATAAACTGCAACTTACACTTATACCAGCGGTCAGCCATCTCCTCGTCAGAGAAGAATATCTCGCCATAGGGGGCTATCTTGATATCCTTGACGGTAAACTCTCCACTGATATAGCTCGACATCTCTTCCATGATGCGCTTCTCGGCTTCCGTGAAGCTGAGGGCGTCAACTACATAGCTTTCTGTCACTTTCTTCTGCAAGCCGTCGTCCATCACCTTCTCGTAGGCTATCTTGCACTCAAACCAAATTGCTGTTCTTGATCTCATATTGTTTGTTTCTTTTATTTATTGTTTTTCATTTGTTTCTTCTTCTCGTTGGTGACACGTTCAATAATCTCACTGGCAATCAGTTGCGCACGCTCAGGCGTTAGACTGGCCTCCTGCCCCATCTTCTGCTGGACCTTCATCAGTTCCTCGATGGTCGACTGGCTCTGTGCCGCAAACTGCTTCTCCGTGGTGTTCATATAATCCTTATTATATATCTTCGAGAGGATGCGGTCAGCCTCCTTCTCGTAGTTCTTGCGGAATATCTCTTCTGCCTTGGCGCGATACATGCGCTGGGTCTCCAGGTCTTCCTCTGACAGCGAGTCAGCACTCACCACCCCCAGGTCTTCCGGTTTGAATCCGTCGTCCAACAGGTCGTCAGTGGCCTGGCGCGGTGCGGGTTTCACAAACTCCACCTGCGTAGGTTCGGGCACCAGCTCCGAATAGATCTCGAAGGCTATAAGTGCCACGACGACGGCTGCAGCCAACAGCATGCCCGTGCGCATCATGCTACGGTTGGACTGTACTGCCTTCAACAAGGCCAGGGGGGTGTCGTAACGGTCTTCCGGCTTCTCGCTGGTAGCCTTCTTCATGGCCTTGCGATACTCCACAGACATGCCGGCATGCAGGAAGATGGCCTCCATGAACTTACCGATGGAGTAGACGTCGCAGCGGTCGTCGATGGTACCGTGGTCCAGCACCTCGGGGGCTACATACACGGCATCGTCGCCATAGAAGCCGCGCTGGTCGTTCATGGCCATATAGTACGAACCGTGTGAAAGCAGCATCACGGCATGGTCTCCCCTGCGCACCATCACCGTCTTGGGCGAATAGCAGACGTGTCTGATGCCCTGACTATGCAGATAGGTAGTAATGTCCACCAGCGCCTTCAGCGTATTGTCTATGAACCCCTTCTCCGCCACGACGGCAGGATTCTCGGTCAGCAACTGTTCCATCGAGAGGAAGACACCATTCTCTACATCCAACTGCTCCACCTCGCCGTTCTCATTCATCACGGGAGTAAAATGCAACTGATAGCGGTTGATCAGTGTCTTATTGCGCTCACACTCTTTCTTCAGCGCCCCCGAGAAGACGATGCTGCTGTTCAGTTCCTGATGGATACGGACCACAGCATGGTATTTACCATCTGTCTGAATACGATAGTATTCACCGATGGGCAGCAGCGTCCTGTTCTGTTTCCCTTCATTTTTGGCAGCAAGCATTTCTTCGTAGTTCATAGCGCTATTTTATTTTTCGTGGCGCAAAAGTACAAAAAAAATATGAATAATGCATTATTAATTATGAATTATTTCGTAACTTTGCAGGCGATTTACGTAAATTAAACAACATCGCCTCAGGTTGGTCTCGATGCGTTGAAGACCATCGACCGCAGCATCCTCGAGTACTCACCCTCGCAGGGCTATCAGAGCTATCGTGAGAAGTTGGTGGACTACTATGCCAAGTACAACATCAACGTGACAGCCGACGACATCATCATCACCAGTGGTGGTAGCGAGGCAGTGCTCTTTGCCTTTCTGTCATGTCTGAACCCTGGCGACGAAATCATCGTGCCAGAGCCTGCCTATGCCAACTATATGGCTTTTGCCATCTCTGCTGGCGCCAAGATTCGCACCATTGCGACGACCATCGACGAGGGTTTCTCGCTGCCCAAGGTGGAGAAGTTCGAGGAACTCATCAACGACCGCACGCGTGCTATTATGATTTGCAACCCCAACAACCCCACGGGTTATCTCTATACCCGTCGTGAGATGAACCAGATACGCGACCTGGTGAAGAAGTACGACCTGTACCTCTTCTCTGACACTCCGTATCGAAGCGCTACTCTGAGTGCGGCATCCGCATTGGTGCCCTCATCACGAAGAATGCCGAGGTGCGCAAGGCGGTGATGAAGTTCTGCCAGGCTCGCCTCTCTCCTCCCCTCATCGGACAGATTGTCGCCGAGGCATCGCTGGATGCTCCCGAGGAGTACTACCGCGACGTCTATGACGAGTATGTGGAGCGCCGTAAGTGCTTGATTGACGGTCTGAACCGCATCCCGGGTGTCTACTCGCCCATTCCTATGGGTGCCTTCTATACCGTTGCCAAACTGCCTGTCGACGATGCTGAGAAGTTCTGCCGCTGGTGCTTGGCCGACTTCGAATACGAGGGTGAGACGGTTATGATGGCACCTGCTGCTGGCTTCTACACCACTCCTGGTGCAGGCATCAACCAGGTGCGTATCGCTTACGTACTGAAGAAGGAAGACCTGGAGCGTGCTCTCGTCGTATTGCAGAAGGCACTGGAGGCTTATCCGGGGAGAGTGGAGAGTTAAGAGCTAACAGCTAACAGCTAAGAATTAAGAGTTAAGAATTAGGAGTTAATTGAACTTCCCCCTATTCATAGCCAGACGCATCTATTTCTCTGAGGGCGACCGCCACGAGGTGAGCCGTCCTGCTATTCGTATCGCTACCGTTGGTGTGGCGATAGGATTGGCTGTGATGATTATCACCGTCAGCGTGATACTGGGTTTCAAACACACCATCCGCGACAAGGTGGTGGGCTTTGGCAGTCACATACAGGTTACCAACTTTGTCACTCAGCAGACGGCTGTTCCTGCTCCCATCGCCATCAGCGACACACTGCTGCGCGAGCTCAAGGCCATTCCTAACGTCCGACAGGTGGAGTGTTACACCATGACGCAGGGCATCCTGAAGACCGACAGCGACTTCCTGGGCGTGGCGTTCAAGGGTGTCGGCGAAGACTACGATCTCTCCTTCATCCGTCAGAACATGCTGGAGGGTAAGTTGCCGACGTTCAGCAGCCAGAAGAGCAGCAACCAAATTGTGGTGTCGCGCAAACAGGCTGACAAGCTGCATCTGCACGTGGGCGACAAGGTCTACGCCTACTTCATTGGCTACGACGATGTCCGTGCCCGCCGCTTTACCGTCAGCGGCATCTACCAGAGTAATATGAAGCAGTTTGACGATGTGCTCTGCCTGACAGACCTGCGCACCACTCGTCGCCTCAACGACTGGGAGATCGACCAGTGCAGCGGTGCCGAGATACTCGTCAAGGACTTTGACCGCATCAACGAGACCAACATGGCTGTGGTGGAACTGGTGAAGAACAACAGCGACCACTATGGCGAGACGCTCTCCTCACAAACCATCTTCGAGGCTTACCCGCAGATATTCTCGTGGCTCTCACTGCTGGACATCAACGTATGGATTATCCTGGCACTGATGGTCTGTGTGGCAGGCTTCACAATGATTAGCGGTTTGCTCATCATCATCCTGGAACGCACCCAGATGATTGGCATCCTTAAAGCCTTGGGAGCACGCAACAAGACGGTACGCCACACCTTCCTGTGGTTTGCGGCCTTCATCATCAGCCAGGGACTGCTCATTGGCGACGTCATAGGCATCGGCTTGGTGGTGCTGCAACAGCAGACGGGTTTCATCCACCTCGACCCCGCCAGCTACTATGTCGACACGGCGCCCATGGAACTCAACATCCCCATCATCGTCATCCTCAACGTCGCTACGCTCTTGATATCCGTCTTCGTACTGATAGCCCCCAGCTACTTGGTATCGCACATCCAGCCCGTCAAAGCCATGCAGTTTGACTGACGCTACACCTTATTATATATATAAGGGGAACAAATTTTCTACCACAGATTTCGCAGATTTCACAGATTTTTGGCTGCGCCTATCTGCGAGATCCGCGCGATCTGCGAGAAATAATTAACTCCTGCGAGAAATCAATCTCTCACCGACGTATGTTTTCTTTTCTCTCGCAGATGACGCAGATGACGCAGATTTTTGGCTGCGCTAAGCAATCTGTGAAATCAGAATAAATCCAACACTGCGGTTATAATCTGTTTAATCCGTTAAATCTGTGGTCGTGGATAAATTAATTCGTGTAATTCGTGGTTAAAAAAAATAATTCGTTTAATCTAACAGTTCAAACGGTCCGGTGGGCGTAGTACGTTTGAACTGCAAAAATAAACTACTTCTTATTCATTAGTTCGTAAATATATGCCGGCCCTTGAACATAGAGTTCACCTTCCTCATCTTGAATGGCTGGCATCAAGGGGGAATTGTATACACGCTCCATTGCCTCTTCAATAGAACAGCCGGTATCTTCCATCACGTACTTAACCAATTCGCTGAGAGCATAATTGATTAAATAGGATGCAATCTGATGGTGAGTCGGTTCGGTCATACATCTTCTACATTAAGTTTATTTAGATAGCATAATGCACGCTCTGTTCCAAAATAATACTGTTGATCAAGATATTTGTCTTGTAACAATTTTGCTGCTTGTTCAGGAGAGTAAATACCTTCCCGATAGTTCGTTAATTGAAGTACAACCCCGTCATCGGCAATAGGACCTACGACTATATCATAATTATGAATAGGCGCGACATTACTTTTGTCACGATTGGCATCTACGAATAGGAACCATTCTACACTAGCATGTTCTGGAAAGATTTTTATAGACAAATCTGACTTCAGTGCATCCTCGGCAAGTTCATAAGTAATCAATGTAGGTGTGCCTCCAAACAGACGAGCTTTCTTCTGCGCCATACGTACAGCTGTATTTTTATCAGGAGTAAGATAGAATCCTTTGCCAAAGTCCTTGTGTCTCAGGCCCTTCTCTAAGTCTATCTCCTCAATGTCTGCATTAGTGCCGTGATAAAGTATCATGCGAGTGTCCCTCCGTTCTTTTGGCAGATAATAAGTACATCATCAATTGTTTCGTCCATCGACTGCAGATGTTCTACATCATAAAATTCTATAAGGAATGCCAATCCCTTATGATCATGTAGATAACGAAAAGCAGCTTGACGCGTCATAGAAAAGCGTCGGCTGAAAGCGTGAATACATGCAGTGATAAACGGAATCTGATACTTGCTCATATCTTCCTTCTTGATTAATTATGTTGCAAATTTACAAATAATATTTTGAAAAGCAAATATTTCCATCATTATTTTAAAACAACGATGTAGATTACATGGATTATAAACAAAAACAAGACAGAGGGCGCAGCCAAAAGATTCGTGAAATTAGTGTAATTCGTGGTTTTTTAAAAAAATACGTGGTTTAAAAAAATAAATCGTTTAATCTAACAGTTCAAACGGTCCGGTGGGCGTAGTACGTTTGAGCACTTCCAGTCGGACATCGGTACCAACGACGATGCCATAGCTGCGCAGCACGCTCTCTACCGTCTTGCGAGCCAACTCCGGATGGTTGTTCTCCTCGCTCAGGTGACAGAGCCACACGTTGTGCAGCTCCTCCGACATGTTTTCCGCTATCGCCTCACCACATTCGCGGTTGTTCAGATGTCCCGTACCCGAAAGGATGCGCTCCTTGAGGAACTGCGGGTAAGGCCCGTTCTGTACCATCTCGATGTCGTGGTTGGCCTCGATGACCAGATGGTGCGCCTTGCTGATATATCCCTTCATCTCGTCAGTGACACGCCCCGCATCGGTCATCAGACAGAAGTTGGTGCCCTCAGCCTCAATGAAATAACCCACATTGTCGGCACTGTCGTGCGGCACGGCAAAAGGTGTCACGGTGAACTCGCCCAGCTGCAGCGTCTTTCCCTTCTCCACCAGTCCCACCTGCTCTGCCGCCACCTTCTTGACGACACAGTAGTTGCGGTTAATGCCGTCGTGCACCTCGCGGGTGGCATAGACAGGCACCTGATAGTCGTTGCTGAAGGCGCCTACCGACTTGATATGGTCTATGGTCGTGGGTGACGAGCACATGCTTCACGCTGGAAAGACTGACGCCATAGTCGCGACAGGCTTTCTTCAGGCCTCTCAGCCCTACCCCTATATCGATGAGTAGTGCGTCGGTTGGGGTTGCCAACAGATAGCAGTTTCCGCTGCTACCACTACCGAAAGAGATGAATTTCAGCATGACATTTTTGTAATTTGACTGCAAAAGTACAAAAAATATACGAATAATGCATTATGAATTATACATTATTTTGTATCTTTGCACACAAAAGAGACCGTAAACGATGAAGAAACTCCTGATATGGGCCCTGGCGCTGTCGCTTACAGCGTGCAGCATGCTACGTAAAGACGACGACCAAGCTACAGCCGTTGCTGTAGAATGGGGCGAGGCATTCTTTAACTGCGACTACCATGCTGCCGAGGCACTATGCACCCCCGAGAGCCGCCGCTGGCTACAGTTTGCCGCATCCAACACCACCCAGCACGACCTCGACATGCTGCGGCAACAGGCTGCTCAGGTAGAGGCCACCGAGTTCTTCCCCGAGGCCAGCGACACGCTGCGCGTCGTCGAACTGGTGGTACGCAACAGCGTGAGTCCCACCATCCATGGCGGTGAGTCAGCACAAGTAGAGGAGGCGCTGTTCCACGTCACCGTTGTCAAGCGCAACGGCAGCTGGCTGGTTAGAATGGCAAGCCTACCGCGAAGTGAAAAGCAAAGTCGCGACTGAACTTCGGATGCAGTAGCGGGAAGTGGCCTACATGGTCGTCGTAGGCAGGATTCACCGCCTTCATACCCATATCGAAACGCACCAGGAAATAGTCGAAGTTCAGACGGATGCCCAGTCCGTAGCTGGCAGCCAGCTGTTCGAAGAACTCCTCAAACTTAAACTGTCCACCCGGCTGGTCTTCATATTCACGCAGCGTCCAGATGTTGCCGGCATCGATAAACAAGGCGCCGCTGAACTTCCAGAACAGCTTGGCACGATACTCCATGTTCAGGTCCAGCTTCATGTCGCCCGTCTGGTTGATGAAGTCAATGCGACCGTCGGTACCCACAAACTTTCCGGGTCCCAGCGACCTCACACTCCATCCGCGCACACTGTTGGCACCTCCCGAGAAGTATCGCTTCTCAAAAGGCAGGATGCTGCTGTTGCCGTATGGATAGGCCAGACCCAGTCCGATGTGGAACACCAGCTGGTTGTTGAAGTCGAGATTGATATTACGGGTGAAGTCGAACGTGCCACGCACATACTGCGCATAGGCGATATCCAGGAACGTGTACTGTCCGTCGGCATTGGTATGGAAGTGTAGGGCACGTGCTGCCCAGTTGAGCACGTTACCTGCCGTCTCCACATTCGCCTTGATAGCCCAGCGGTTGTTGTTGTACGAGTAGCCCACGCCAAACTTCATGATAAACAAGTCCTCGTAGTTGTAGCGCAGGATAGAGTTGCGCGACGTGGTGTTGTCCAGATACTCCTTCTCGAAGGTCGGACTAATCCACGGCATGTTGATATAGTTCAGGTCCAGCAGGTCCACCTGGTAGCGGTCGTGGTGGCGCTGGTCGTTCCAACGGTATTTCCAGCCCATGGAGAACACGCGGCGGTGGAACTCCGGGCGGTTCTGCATGTCGTAGTTGACGCCCAGCTCCGACGTGGCATTGATGCGGCGGCGGAAGCTACGGCTCAGGAATGGCGCTATGAAGCGGGGGAACGTCAGTCGCGAGCCCACGCTGTACTCTATAAAGTCGTTACCCGCATAGCCCTCCAGATTGCGGATGGCCTCATAGGCACCACGCAGCTCGATAGACAGGTTCTCCGAGCCACGGAAGATGTTGCGGTTCTGGAACGTGATGGTGGCAGCAGCACCAAAGTCACCTGCCGTATTGGTACCTTCCGGCTGGAACGAGATGGTCGACGACTTGTTGGTGCTCAGGTTGATGTCGCAGTCCAGCACGGGTTCGTTGTCGTGCTCGCGGAAGTTGATGCTGGTATAGCGCACGATGCCCAGTCGGCCAAAGTGGTTGTACGTGTTGCGCAGGTCGCGGGCAGAATAGATGTCGCCCTCGGTGAGGAACGTGTTGTGGTGCAGCACCTTCTCGCGCAGCGGGATAGTGGGCCTGTCCGGATTGCCGCTCAGATAGTTGATGCGGCCGATGGTATACACATGGTGCGGCCTCGCTGCCGACGTGTTGTCCTGGTAGGGGTGCAACACCAGCGTCAGGTCTATCTTGTTCGTACCCTCGATAGAGTCCGCACGGTAGGTGATGAAGTCCTTGTTAAATCGGTAGTACCCCCTGTTGACGAGATACTGCGTAATCTGCGTGCGCTCACGGTCCAGGTTGTCGGCATTAAACACCATGTCCTTCTGCAGCACGCGGCGCTCCGGAGCGATGCCGTCCAGTATATGGGCTATCGCCGTGTCCTGGATGTCGTAGCTCACACTGCGCAAGTAGTAGGCCACCCCCGGATGCAGGGTATACAGTGCGCGTACCTTTTTCCCTTTGCGCGTGACAGTCACGTCTGCCGACGCACGCAGGTAGCCCAGATTCTGCATCTGCATCTGCAGGGCCTCCAGCGACTGCGCCGTCTGCAGGGAGTCATAGAGCACAGGCGGTTCACCCATGTTGCGCAACATGCGGTTAATCCATTTCGTGCTGTCGCGTCCCGACAGCGAGTAGGTTCTGAGAGGGAGCTTATAGGTAGAGAACCATCGTGAGTTACCTTGCTGACGGATAAAGGAGCGCATGTCGCTCATGCTGATATAGCGTGCCGGCTCCTGGCACCTCAGCTCAGCACGATCGAGCAGATATTCCCCTTCAGGGACGAATTTCGTCTCTGAGCAACTGGTAAAGAGTAGTGCTAAAAGCACATAAAAAATGATTCTCTCTCGCATTTTGGTGCAAATTTACAAATAATTTTCCTATCTTTGCACCCAAAATAGAAAAAATATGCTGTCAAAGAATCAATTGAAGCTCGTACGCTCGTTGGAGCTGAAGAAAAATCGCAAAAAAGAGGGTCTTTTCGTCGCCGAAGGTCCCAAGGTGGTAGGCGACCTGCTGCGTGCCGGCTATGTGCCCCACTCCATATTTATGGTTCAAGGTTCAGGGTTTATGGTTCAAGGTTCAGGGTTCAAGGTTCAAGGTTCATCCTTCCTCGTAACTGACGACGAGTTGCGCAAGCTCAGCTTCCTGCAACATCCGCAGGAGGTCCTCGCCCTCTTCGAGATACCCCAGCCTTCAACCCTCAGCCCTCAGCCTTCATCCCTCTCATTGGCCCTCGACGGCATTCAGGACCCCGGCAACTTAGGCACCATCATCCGCATTGCCGACTGGTTTGGCATCACCACCATCTACTGTTCCGAGGACACTGCCGACTGCTACAACCCCAAGGTGGTACAGGCCACGATGGGCTCTTTGGCACACATCAACATCGTCTATACCG
>OMQN01000064.1 GCA_900313235.1 uncultured Prevotellaceae bacterium
GTAGCCGCCCCAGTCTTCGTTGCGCTTGCTGGCATCTACCGCCCAGTCGCATATCCAGTAGATGCCCGTATTGTTCTGGTTGCGCTCCAGCTGCTGCTCGCAGAACTGTAGCAGGCGGTCGGCGACGTCGGCATAGTCGATGTGGGCACCCGTGGACCCCAGCGTGTAGCGTTGCTCGTAGTAGTCCATCGCCATGTCAGCGGCATAGTGCTGCAGGTCGAGGGTGACCCACTGCTGGCGGTCGTTGCTGGCCTGCAGTTCCCAGCAGCAGGGACGGCTGTCGCGGTTGGCCGTGGCGGTGAGTCCCAGGGCATAGGCACTGATGGCCGTGGGCTGATGGAATTCGTATTCGTACCATGCGTTGAGGAGTCCGTTGTAGCGACGCTCGCCATTGTAGTTGTCTATCTGCCAGCGGTCAGCATTGGGAATCTCTGCCATGGTGGTAGCGTCGTTGTCGATGAGGTTTTCGACGAGGCGCGCCTTGGTGGCGCCACTGATGGTGCCGTTGAGGCTGTTGGCCAGGTTGTCGTCGTCAGTCTGCGGATAGCCAAAGAGCTGGATATCTGCCATGCGCAGTCCTGTCGTTCCCGAGGCTTTCTTCAGCGCCATCTTAAACCACGAGTAGCCGCCATTGTAGGGCGTGCTGACCTGTTGACAGGCAAAGCGTCCGCTGTAGTTCAGCTGTACGCTGCGCACCAGCTTCCACTGCTGGCCGTCGCTGCTCACGTAGAGCACCAGCTGCTTGAGGTCTTGCTGTTCGTCGTCGGCGCTGACCACCGAGAACCCTTTGACCACGTAGGGCCTGTCGCACTTGAGGATGATTTCCTCTGTGCCCTGCAGTTGTGGCAGCTGGAATATGGTGAGGTCGTTCTTGTCGAAGAGCGGTGTGACGTCCGCGTTGAAGCCTACCGGCTGGAAGGTACAGTTGTCGACGATGCTATAGTCGGAGAGGTTCTTCTGTGCGGAGGCTGCTGAAGCCAGCAGGAAGCAGCCCACGGTTGTCCATAAACGGGAAATAGTACTTTTCATAAAGTTAAAGGAGTTAAAGAAGTTAAAGACTCTTTATTTGTTTTTGTTCTTATCCATGAGTACACGCATCCAGAAACCTCCCACCACCGAGCGGGCGCGGAAGGCCACCATGCGCGCTGTCTTGGTGTCGTACCAGTCGCTGGTAGGTACACGGCTGTCGGTCTCGTTCATGTATTTGTAGACAGGCTCCATCAGTTTGAGGAACGTGTTGCGGTCGGCGGCCATCGCTGCCGTCCATAGTGTCCAGTCGTTCTTGGTATAGTCCTTGCGACAGTCGAGCGGCAGTCCGTAGGTGTTCTGCTTCTTCAGATAATAGCTCATCTCGCGCTTCATCACCTGATCGCTGAAGAGGTGGGTGCCCCAGAGTTTGTCCCATACCATGTTATACTTCTGACTCCACGTGTCGGGGCGGTCGAAGGCCAGTCGGTAGTGGTCGCCGTCGGCAGCCTGCTGTTCCCAGTGGTGAGCCATCTGACGTGCCTTCTCCATATACTTGTCGGCAACAGCCGTCAGACCTTTCTGTTGCGCCATCATGGCATAGGCAGCCACGCCCATGATGGCTTTGACGGCGAGGTTGGCATTGTGAGCCCAGTGCCCGGCAAAGTCGTCGGTGCATAGCTGTTCGGCAGGGTCTTGACCGTTCTCTGCCAGATAGTCTGCCCAGGTAGTGATGATGTCCCAATACTTGTCGACATAGGCCGTGCTGGCATCCTGTCGGCACAGTTCGGCAGCGAGGATGAGCATGTTGCCAGCCTCTTCGATAGGCATGTCGGCACCATAGACCTGTCCGTTGGCGATGGGGTAGGTGCCCAAGTCGTGGGCAGCAAAGGGTTTTGTCCAGCGCCCGCTATAGGAATAGTCGAGGATGGACGTCATCATGGCTTTCTGCAATTCAGGGTTGTAGCAGAGGAAGAGCGGTGCCTCGGGGTAGGTGAGGTCTACCGTGTTGACGCAGCCGTTGGAGTTGTTCTCCTTAGAGAAGAAGAGCAGGTTGCCCTCGTCGTCTTGGAAGAGCTTGTGGGCAGCGATGACATGGCGATAGACCCCCGACAGCATCTCTGCATAGTGGGCACCACCCACTTGGAAGGCGTCGTCGTAGATGCGACGGTCAAAGTCTCGGCAGCGCTGCATGATGCTGGCATACTGCGAATTCATGCGGCGGAACAGCTGGAAGATGCTGACCGTTCCTTCGTGGGTCCAGTAGGCCTTGTAGCGTTGGAACATGTATTCAATGTCCTGCACCTCGTCGTAGCCTACCATCATGTAGCTGGCAGCACTGCCGGTGCGTCCGAAGTCGTGGGTATAGCAGAGCAGCGGCTGGGCAGCGTCGTCCTTGATGCTGACCTCCCCATTGATGGCGGGCAGATAGAGATAGCCCCAGTCGATGCTGATGCCGTCGCCCTTCTTGGCCAGGATGGGTTGTTCGATGGTGCCTGTGCGCACATAGCTGACCCCCTGCTGACAGCCAGCCTCCGCACGTGTGGGCTGGTGGGCGTCGGCAACCGTCAATAGCGACGAGGCCGTCAGCGTCAGAGCGGCATCGTGCTGTTTGCCGTCAGTGGCACGCACCTGGTAGGAGATGTAGTTGACAGGAGCCGACAGCAGGTCCATATCGTCGATGAGCATCGGTGCCGTGAAGACGACGTCGAGTTCCATGGGCCCACAGACAAACGTGTAGTAGCTGCTGGTAGCCATCACGCTGACCGACTTCTGCTGAGCGGTCGTTGCCTGTCTGTTGTGGGCACCCATCCACTGGTAGGTGGTGTCGTCGACGCGGAGATATCCCTCCAGCGGTTTCTCTTGGTCTGTCCAGTGGCGTGTCGTTCCGTCGGTCAGCTTGTCGTAGGGCGACCAGATGCTGAAATAGGGGTCGTTGACAATCAATGGTACCGATGGCAGTCGCAGGTCGGTTTGGCGGTAAGGTTTAAGGATGCCTGTCGGCTGTGCCTTAGTAGTCATACATAGCATCAGCATGATGCCAGTGAAAAGTGCATGTTTCATTTTGTTTTGTTAGTATTGAATGGTTATTGTTTGTCGACTACAAAGATACGCCCTTTTCTCCTCGCGTGTACATAATAAAATAAATGTATAACGTGTTTTTTGTCATCGCTGCTGCTGACTGTTGACAATCAGACGGTTAGAAAATGCCCGATTGCATCTTGTATAAAGCGAATACACCTGTGACGTGCTTAATACAATGCGCGTGGCATAGTACTGCTAAGTTGTTGATAATCAGTATGAGGAAGATTGTATAACGAGAAAATGGGTTATACAATCCTTTTGTTTTTATTATGGTAGGCGAGAAAGTGCTATCTTTGCACAGCAAAAAAAGAATAACTATCAACGCTCAATGAAAAAAGTAGTATTGTTACTGTCCTCCGTTGCACTGCTCACCGCATGCAACCCTATACCAAGAGACCCGTCAGAATCATGGTCAGACCAAGAACGTTTTCATGCCTATATCAAGATGGCCGCCGACACCACCTACGGTGTGGGAACCTCCAAGAGGTTGCCCGTGGAAGAGCGCCTCTTCACCTCAAAAGTCATCGACCAGAAGATTGCCGAGGTGCAGCGCATGCTGGCCCCCAACCCCTATCTGGCATGGATGTTCGGCAACTGTTTCCCCAATACGTTGGAGACCACCGTTCACTACCAGCAGATAGACGATGACGACGACACGTTTGTCTGTACGGGCGACATTGCCGCCATGTGGCTACGCGACTCCGGTGCTCAGGTGTGGCCCTATGTGCAGTTTGCCAACAGCGACCCAGCGTTGAAGAAGATGTTGCGAGGTGTCATACTGCGCCAGTGGAAGTGCATCAACCTGGACCCCTATGCCAATGCCTTCCTACCTCGCCCCGTGAAGAGTCTTGAGTGGCAGTACGATCAGACCGAGATGAAGCCTGGCGTCCATGAGCGGAAATACGAGATAGACTCCGACTGCTATCCCATCCGTCTGGCTTACCACTACTGGAAGGTGACAGGCGACAGCACCGTCTTTGGCAAGCAGTGGCTGACAGCCATTGACAACATCCTGGTGCTTTTCCGCGGTCTGCAACACAAGGACGCTGCTGTTAACTACCGCTTCAAGCGCGTTACCGACCGCCAGTTTGATACCGTGGGATGGGATGGCATCGGCCATCCTGCCAAACCCGTAGGACTGATAGCCTCATTCTTCCGTCCCAGCGACGATGCGACGGTGTTCCCCTATCTGATACCCTCCAACTTTATGGCTGTCAGTTCCTTGCGCAAGGCTGCCGAGATACTGACAACAGTGAACGACGACCAACAGCGCGCTCAGAGTTGTACGAAGCTGGCCGACGAGGTGGAACAGGCACTCCGCAAATATGCCGTGGTCAAACATCCCCAGTACGGCGACATCTATGCCTATGAGGTTGACGGCTATGGCAGCTACCTGCTGATGGACGACCCCAATGTGCCCTCCCTGTTGGCTATGGGCTATCTGGGCGACGTACCCATGGACGACCCCATCTATCAGAATACGCGTCGCTTCGTGTGGTCGATAGACAACCCCTCCTTCTTCCGTGGCATGGCCGGTGAGGGCATCGGCAGTCCTCATGTGGGAATGGACATGCCTTGGCCTATGTCTATCATGATGTATGCCTTCACCAGTCAGGACGATGAAGAACTCAAGCACTGCATCGAGTTGCTGATGTCGACAGATGCAGGCACGGGCTTCATGCATGAGTCGTTCTACAAGGACGATGCCCGTCGCTATACGCGCAGCTGGTTTGCCTGGCAGAACAGTCTCTTTGGCGAACTCATACTGAAGCTGATAGCCGACGGGAAAACCGATCTGCTGAACAGTTGCAAGCGAAAGACCATGACAAAATAACGAATGATAATGATGAACAACAACCTCAAGAACATGCTGGTAGGCGTACTCCTTGTCGTAGGATGCCTACAGACGATGGCATTAGACGTGAACTACAAACTGTCGTTGAAGCAACCCGGCAACGACGCAGTGACTTACCCATTGAAGAAAACCGGCGACCAGTTGACGGCAGCAAAGCCACTGCCGCTGACCCTGCAAAGTCGGTTGACGAAGGACGGCGACGGCATGCGCCTCGTCGTGACGCTGACCGCCCGGGAGCGCGTCTATTTTAATATAGGTGTCAGCGTACCTACCGACTACCAGACAGACAACTGTGAGTTCTATCTGCCTGGCTTCTGGTATCATAAGAATCTGCGTTCGCCCAAGGAGGCACCGTCGTTCCATACCTCCAAGAGCTGGAACTTCCGTGAAGACCGTCTGTCGTCGCCCCTGACAGGAGTCTATGATGCCACGACAGGGCGCACACTCACCGTGCTGCGCGAACTGCAGAACCGTGCTGACGCGCTGACTACCCACCAGAATGGCGAAATCATCCTGGGCGGCAAGACCTCGATAGGTTATCTGGGCTTCGACAACGAGCGCGGATGCGCCTCGCTGACCTTTGGCTATCCGTGGGTGGAGACCCCCAAGCGCTACATACGCAAACTCACCCTGGTGAAGCCCGCCACCACCTTTGCCAAGCTGGAGGCTGGCGAGCAGATGACGCTGAGCTGGCTGATTCGTGAAGCGAAGGCGCAAGACTATGGACAGTTTGTCACCGACAGTTGGAACTACTGCATGGACCGCCTCAAGCCGACAGCCCTCCATGCACGCTATACCCCTGAGCAGATGAAGGCCCAGCTGGCCAACTACTTCCGTCGGGCCTACGTCGACAAATATGCGCTGAAGTACCATTCCGGCTCTAATGTGCGCTGCGACGACTGTCTGCCCTCCGACCATGTGACGTTAGGTTTCGTGGGTCGTGTACTGCTCAATGCCTTCAACTCATTAGAGTATGGTGAACAGACGGGAGAACAGCAGTTGACCGACATGGGACAGGCTATCTTCGACAGTTGGCTGCAATATGGCTTCACCGCACGCGGCTATTTCAAGGAAGACATGCGTATCAGTCATGGCATACCTGCTGACAAAGACTGCATCCATAGCATCCGCCAGCAGTCGGAGGCCGTCTATGCCGTGCTTCACTACTTAGCATACGAGAAGCAGCAAGGTCGCAAGCACCAGCAGTGGGAACAGAAGATGCGCACATTGCTAGACCAGATGCTGCTGTTGCAGAAGGCCGACGGCAGTTTCCCCCGTAAGTACCGTGACGACCAGAGCGATTTCGACCCGTCGGGTGGTTCCACTCCTTCGGCAACGTCGACGCTGGTGATGGGCTACAAATACTTCGGTGACAAGCGCTATCTGCAAGCTGCCAAAAAGACGGTAGACTACCTGGAGAAGAACATCATCTCGAAGAGCGACTACTTCTCCAGCACGCTCGATGCCAACTGTGAAGACAAAGAGGCCGCCATCAGTGCTGTTACAGCCACCTACTATCTGGCGATGGTTACCAAGAAAAAGGAGCGTCAGCACTATGTAGACCTCTGTCGTCAGGCTGCCTACTTTGCCCTGTCGTGGTACTATCTGTGGGATGTGCCCTTTGCCCAGGGACAGATGCTGGGCGACCTCGACTTCCGCAGTCGCGGCTGGAGCAATGTGTCTGTTGAGAACAACCATATCGACGTCTTTGTCTTTGAGTTGCCGCATATCGTGCGCTGGCTGGCAGAAGAAACCGGTGAGCAGCACTTCAGCCAGATATGCGACATCATAGCGTCGTCGCTCTGTCAGTTGTTGCCCACCCAGGACCGCCTCTGTGGTATTGCCGTTCCTGGCTTCAACCCCGAAGTGGTGCAGCATACCCATTGGGACTATGGCAAGAATGGCAAGGGATTCTATAACGACATCTTTGCACCCGGATGGACCATTGCCAGCCTCTGGGAGCTCTATTCACCGCAGCGTACGGTAGGTTTTTTAAACAACAAGTAAGACAATGAGAACCCGACTATTGATAATCAGCCTTTTCCTGACCCTGACTCTGGGAGCACAGGAGCGCAAAGCCTATATGGTTGCCAATGCACACCTGGACACGCAATGGAACTGGGATGTGCAAAGCACCATCAGACACCATATCAAGAATACGCTGACGCAGAACTTCCTGCTGTTCCGTCAGTATCCCGACTATGTCTTCAACTTCGAAGGAGGTGTGAAGTATGCCTGGATGAAAGAGTATTATCCGGCACTCTATGCCGAACTGAAACAGTGGATAGGCCGTGGCAGGTGGCATATCGCAGGAAGCTCATGGGATGCCAACGAGACGATGGTCTGCTCGCCAGAGGCTTTCATCAGGAATGTCCTGTTAGGACAGACCTTCTATCGTCAGGAGTTTGGCACAGAAGCCACAGACATCTTTCTGCCCGACTGCTTCGGATTTCCCTATACGCTGCCTACGCTGGCCAGCCACTGCGGACTCATCGGCTTCTCTTCACAGAAGTTGGCATGGCGTGCCCGTCCGTTCTATCCAGGCAACAAACGCTATCCCTTCTCGCTGGGATTGTGGAAGGGCGTCGATGGCAGTCAGATTATGATGGTTCATGGCTTCGGCTATTCCGACCGCTATGAAGACCACGACCTCTCGCACAACCGACGCCTGTGGCAGGAGACGGGCGAGAGTCCGCTGGGCATTGCTTACAGATACTATGGTACGGGCGACATTGGCGGTTCACCAACGCTGTCGTCGGTGCGTGCTGTCGAAAAAGGACTTCATGGCGATGGTCCTATCCGGATTATCAGTGCTGCCAGCGACCAGCTCTACCGTGACTTCCTGCCTTACGATAAACACCCCGAGTTGCCGGTCTTTGACGGTGAGCTGCCTATGGACCTGCATGGCAATGGCTGTTATACTTCACAGGCAGCCATGAAACTCTACAACCGCCAGAACGAACACCTGGGCGATGCCGCAGAGCGCATGGCCGTGATGGCTGACTGGTTGGGGACACGCCGCTATCCGCGTCAGCTGATGACCGACACCTGGCGCCGTGTCATCTGGCATCAGTTCCACGATGATGTGACAGGTACCAGTATCCCCAAAGCCTACGAATACTCATGGAATGACGAATTGCTGAGTCTGAAACAGTTCTCCGGCGTGTTGACCAACAGCATGGCGGCAGTAGCCCGTCAGTTGGATACGCAAGTGAAGGGAACACCGCTGGTGGTATATAATAATGAGAGTTTTCCAGTGACCTCTGTGGTGAAGGCTGACCTGCCCGAAGGACGCAGCTATCAGGTGTATGACCCTCGTGGGCGCCGTGTGAAGACACAGCTGAGCAGTAACGGACAGTTGTTGTTTGAGGCCACTGTACCTGCTACAGGAATGGCGGTTTACAGCTTGTCTGCCACATCGCGTCCGGCTCCCCAGCAGTCTGACAATAGCCGCACCTTGGAGAACAGCATCTACCGCCTGCAGGTTGATGAATACGGCGACATCGTGTCCTTATACGACAAGCGGGTAGGGAAGGAACTGGTGGCCGAGGGACGGCGCATCCGACTGGTCGTCCTCAACGACTGCACCTCTGAGGCTTGGCCTGCCTGGGAGATTCACAAGCGTACACTCGACAAAGAACCGTTGCCCATCCACCAGGATGTGAAGGTGCAACGTGTGGAACAGGGTGCTGTCCGTCAGACGTTGCGCATCACGAAGCGCTATGGCGACACCGACATCTGTCAGTATCTCCACCTCTACGAGGGTGCTCTTGCCGACCAGATAGATATCGAGAATGTGGTTGACTGGCGTGCCGAGAATGCCCTGCTGAAAGCCGAATTCCCACTGTCTGTCAGCAATCGCATGGCAACCTACGACCTCGGGCTGGGCAGCATCCAGCGGTCTACCAATACCGATACCAGCTATGAGGTATGCAGTCATGAATGGACAGACCTCACGGATGTCTCCGGCACCTATGGCGTCACCATCCTCAACGATAGCCGTTACGGATGGGATAAACCTGCGGACAACACCCTGCGACTGTCGCTGCTCTATGCTCCCAAGCCTGGTGGCGGCTATACCTATCAGGCCCATCAGGACAAGGGGCATCATGTGTTCACCTACAGTCTGATAGGGCATGCCGGTGCACTGCCGATGGCTAAGACGGTGCGCCAGTCGACGATGCTGAACAGTCCGCTGCGTGCCTTCACGGTGGCTAAGCACAAGGGGGCGCTGGGACGTGAGTGGTCGTTCCTTCAGAGTGACAATGAGCATGTCGTGGTCCGTACGATGAAACATGCCGAGGTTAGCGACGAGTACGTGGTGCGTGTCCACGAAGTGGGAGGAAAGACCACGCAACAGGCCCGTCTGACGTTCCCTGCCGCCATCGTCCAGGCTGTGGAGGCTGACGGTACGGAGCGCACGTTGTCGGCAGCCTCTTTTGACGGTCGCCAACTGCAGGTAGCCATTCAGCCGAATAGTGTCAAGACATACAAGGTGAAGCTGGCTTCTTCGCAGCCGCTGCCTGCTGAAGGGAAATACCAGACACTGCCGCTGGCCTATAACCGTAAGTGTGCCACCTTCAATGCGTTCCGCTCGGAGGCAGACTTTGAGTCCGGCTACAGTTATGCAGCTGAGTTGTTCCCCGACTCGCTGACCGCTGGCGGGGTGCCCTTTGTCTTTGGCGAGCGGGAGACCTTCAATGGGCTCAGCTGTCAAGGCGACACCCTTTCCCTGCCGGCAGGCGCTTCTCATCTCTTCCTCTTGGTAGCCAGCAACCAAGGAGACCGTAGGGCTACGTTCCTGGCAGGAACAAGCCGACAGGAAGTCGACGTACCATTCTATAGCGGTTTCGTCGGTCAGTGGGGACATGAGGGACAAACCACGGGCTATCTGAAAAAGGCCGACGTGGCCTATGTGGGTACTCATCGCCATAGTGCCGCCGACGACATGCCCTATGAGTTTACCTATATGTATAAGGTACGTATAGACCTCCCGAAAGGCTGTCGACAGGTAGTGCTTCCTGCCGACGAACATGTCGTGGTCTTTGCTGCCACACTTTTCAGTGGCACCTTGTCTGAGGCAACCCCCATTTCGAGTCTTTTCCAGACGTCAAATGTGGCAGATAAGCGCTGATGGCAAGCAGATAACCTTTATACAAAGTACCAAGGCGGTTAATGTAACTCTCTGATATTCAGAGCTAATAGAATTGTATAACTGAAATACGGTTATACAATTCTTTTGTTTTCTACGCGGGTGAAGAAAACACCGTAATTTTGCAGCAGAAAACTACAAAAACAATCCAAAATGAACAAAAACAAAATGACTGACATGAAGAAACAACTATTAGCAAGCTTCAGAACCGTCATCGGAGTATGGACCCGAACCGCCTGTCTGGCGGCAGCCCTGGCATTGAATGTGCCTTTGGCAGTTACTGCTTCAGCGCAGCAGTCGACAGGTGAAGTCCAGGTGACAGGTTTAGTGACCGACCAGCAGAAAGAACCGCTGGTGGGTGTGACAGTATCCGTTGTCGGTGGACAGGCACGTACTATTACCGACCTCGATGGTATGTTCCGTCTTAATGTGCCTCAGAAAAGCACTACCGAGTTGGAACTGACCTACATCGGTTTCAAGCGTAAGACGGTGAAGGTCAACGGCGCTCGACTCATCAATGTGATGATGGAAGAAGAAAGCAACGAGTTCAACGAGGTGGTGGTGACAGGTTATAGCAGCCAGAAGAAGGCCTCTATCATCGGTTCTATCGAAACCATCAATCCTGGTGAACTGCAGTTTGGTACTACGCGTACCTTATCAAACAACCTGGCAGGTAAGCTCAGCGGTGTGATTGGCGTACAGCGCTCTGGTGAGCCTGGCTACGACGATTCAAACTTCTGGATTCGTGGTATCTCTACCTTCTCAGGCAGCAACAACCCGCTGATTCTGATTGATGGTGTGGCCCGCGACCTGAACAATGTCGATGTGTCGGAGATTGAGTCGTTCTCTATTCTGAAGGATGCCTCGGCATCAGCCATGTACGGTGTGCGTGGTGCTAATGGTGTGATTGTTATCACCACCAAGCGTGGTAAGATTGGCGCACCACAGGTACGCTTCCACTTAGAGCACAGCATCAACGAGCCCACTAAGTTGCCCGAGTTCCTCAATGCTCCCGACTATATGTCGCTGCTCAACGAGCTGGCCCTTCAAGATGGTGTGGCTCAGCCCTTCACGCAACAGCAGATAGACCGTACCCGTTCGGGATATGACCCCGACCTCTATCCCGATGTCAACTGGGTAGACGCTATCACCAAGGACTACGCCTATACCACCCGTGGTAATCTGGATATCAGTGGTGGTTCCGACTTCCTGCGCTACAGCATCGTGGCCTCTTACTTCAAAGAGACCGGTATTCTGGAACAGGACAAGAGTCTGATAGTAGACAATGCCACCAACAACCAGCAGTTTAACCTGCGTACCAATATTGATATGGATGTGACCAAGACCACCATGCTGCGCGTCAATATCGGTGGCTACCTGAACCGCTTCAAGAAACAGCGTTGTAACACAGACGGCGCTTTTGGCGAAGCCTTCCGCACGCTGCCCTTCATCCATCCTGCCCGTTATAGCGACGGAGCTATCCCCTTGATTTCCAACCGTGCAAACCCTTGGCGCACAGTGACCCAGCAGGGCTATGACTTTACCACTTCCAGCAAAATACAGACGCTGTTCAGCGTAGAGCAGGACCTGAAGATGTTTACCCCAGGTCTGAAGGCCAAGGCGCTGTTCAGTTTTGACCGCTGGAACCGCAGCCGTCGCAGTCGTACCGCCAAGCCTGCCACCGTCTTCCCCGCCACAGGCCGTGACGAAGAAGGTAACCTCATCTATACACAGTTTGAGACGGGTGACGACTCTATGGGTTCTGAGCAAGGCACGGAGTATGGTAACACCAACGTGTACTTTGAGGCAGACCTGATGTATAACCGCCGCTTTGGCAAGGTGGACGTAGACGCTATGCTGCTCTACAACCAGCAGGCATACGACGACGGTAGCATCCAGGACTATCGCAAGCAGGGTCTTGCCGGCCGTTTCTCGGCAACCTATGACAACCGTTATGTCGCAGAGTTTAACTTCGGTTACAATGGTTCCGAGAACTTTGCCAAGGGTAAGCGCTTCGGCTTCTTCCCCTCGTTTGCCATTGGTTGGCTGCTCAGCGAGGAGCCCTTCATGGAGTCACTGAAGCCCATCTTCCACAAGATTAAGTTCCGTGCCAGCATCGGTCAGGCCGGTGACGACAACATCGGCGGTCGACGCTTTGCCTACCTCGGCACCCTCTACACTGAGCAGGAAGGTTACAGATGGGGTACCAACGGCCAGCGCGACTATATCAAGAAAGGTATCACCGAGGGTGAGATTGGTGTCGACAACCTGACATGGGAGACCGTTACCAAAAAGAACTTCGGTGTGGAACTGGGACTCTGGAACATGCTCGACTTCAACTTCGACATCTTCCGTGAAGACCGTAAGGACATCTTCATGGAGCGTTCTATCATACCCACACAGACTGGTTTCGTCAAAGCTCCTTGGGCTAACTTCGGTAAGGTGAAGAATCAGGGTATCGAGATGACGCTCAACTTCCATAAGCAGTGGAAC
>OMQN01000177.1 GCA_900313235.1 uncultured Prevotellaceae bacterium
GTTCCTCTCTAATATGGACTATGCACAGGTAGGTGGCGCTGTCGTCGTGCAAGAGGTTATCGACGGCAACCAGAACGCTTATCTCACCGACGTGCAGCAACGCTATCCCGACCGCTTCTGTTGTATGGGTATGGCATGGACGGTCGACGAGGCACAGCGCGTCGTCGATGCCGGACTGAAGGGCATCGCCTTCCCGGGGCATCGCATGCACGAACCCCTGCAGACACTCATGCCCGTCTTCAAATTCATGGAACAGCAGGGACTCATCTGTTCCATGTGTCTCGCTGACGACGAGCGACAGATAGCGCAGATGGCAGAGGTCATCCAGGAGTGTCCCCAACTGCGTGTTGCCATAGGCCACTTCGGTATGGCCAATACGGCATCGTTCCGCAGTCAGGTACTGCTGGCGCGCCAAAGTCCTCACGTGATGATAGAGTCGGGGGGCATCACGTGGCTTTACAATGCCGAGTTCTATCCTTTCCCCACTGCCGTGCGCCGCATCTGCGAGGCTGCCGACTGGGTAGGGTGGGAGCACCTGATGTGGGGCTCCGACTATCCGCGCACGATAACAGCCATCACCTATAAGATGTCGTACGACTTCATAGAGAAAAGCACTGAACTGACGGACAGCGAGAAACGCCTTTTCCTGGGCGAGAACGCCCAGCGGTTCTATGGCTTCAAGAATCTTCCCGAATTACCTTATATTAAAAATATGTCAGAATGAAAGCAATACAGATTTCCCATTCACAAACGTTAAACATCATTGAGTTAGAGAACCCGCAAGCACCCGGCAAGGGTGAGGTGCTGCTGAAGTTGCACTATGTAGGTTTTTGTGGTTCAGACATCAACACCTTCATGGGGCGCAACACGATGGCCCTGAACCCCGTGATTCCCGGTCACGAGATTGGTGCCGTCATCGAGGCGGTAGGCAGCGATGTCCCCGAGACCTTGAAACCGGGGATGGTAGTGACCTGCAACCCGTACACCAACTGTGGCAAGTGTGCCTCATGCCGCAACCAGCGCGTCAATGCCTGTCAGCATAACGAGACGCTTGGCGTACAGCGCAATGGAGCCATGAAGGAGTATATCACACTGCCCTGGGAGAAGGTGATTACTGCAGGCAGTCTCACGCCCAAGGAGTGTGCACTGGTAGAACCGATGAGCGTGGGTTTCCATGCCGTGAACCGTGCACAGGTGACGGATATCGACGTCGTCATGGTGATTGGGTGTGGCATGGTGGGCATGGGTGCCATTGTCCGTGCCGCCTTGCGTGGGGCTACCGTTATTGCTGCCGACATCGACGACGAGAAACTGGCATTGGCCAAGAAGATGGGGGCAACCTATGCGGTGAACACCATCAAGGAGGATGTGCACCAGCGACTGCAGGAGATGACGGGTGGCTTTGGCCCTGATGTCGTCATCGAGGCGGTGGGCAGCGTGCCGACCTACCAGATGGCAGTCAACGAGGTTGCCTTCACGGGGCGCGTGGCTTGCATCGGTTATGCCAAGAGTGAGGTGTCGCTGCAGACGAAATACTTCGTACAGAAGGAGCTGGACATCCGTGGCTCGCGCAATGCACAGCCTGCTGACTTCCGTGCCGTTATCCACTATCTGGAGAACAACGACTGTCCTATCGACGAACTGATTACGAAGGTCATCCGCCCCGAGGAGGCGCTCGACACCATGCGCTGGTGGAGCGAGAATCCGGGGAAGGTGTTCCGCATACTGGTGCAGTTTGCTTAGCTCTCCATCATCCTACTAACCTAAACAAAATGTTATGAAAGTCATTGAACGCCAATACCTTGTACCTTTTGTGCTGGTCACCAGTCTCTTCGCACTCTGGGGACTTGCCAACAACATGACAGACACCCTGCTGGCTGCCTTCCGCCGCATCATGCAGATGAGCGATACGCAGACCAGCTTCATCCAGATGGCCTTCTATGGGGCCTACTTCTGTCTGGCACTGCCTGCCGCACTCTTCATCCGCAAACACAGCTATAAGAGTGGTGTCATCCTCGGACTGTGCATGTATGCCACGGGTGCCATCCTCTTCCTGCCCGCAGCATGGGTGGAGAGCTACGCCTTCTACCTGGTAGCCATTTACATCATGGCGGCAGGCTGTTCGGTGCTGGAGACCACTGCCAATCCGTACATCATGTCGATGGGTAGTGCCGATACTGCCACGCGCCGTTTGAACATCGCCCAGAGCTTCAACCCCATCGGTTCCATCATGGGCATCCTCATCAGCAAGTACTTCATTCTGCAGGACATCTCGCTATATAGC
>OMQN01000067.1 GCA_900313235.1 uncultured Prevotellaceae bacterium
CTGGGATCATATCGACCCGACGGTGATGATTGACGACGATGGTCAGGCATGGCTCATGTGGGGTAACCCGCAGTGCTACTACCTGAAGCTCAACCGCGATATGATATCATATAGTGGTGAGCTGGGACGTCTCGACATGACGGAGGAAGCCTTTGGCGGTCCCATCATGAGCAAGCGTGAGAGAGGTAAGAAGTATAAGGACTCTTATGTGGAAGGTCCTTGGATTATGAAGAATCCTAAGGCTAACGGTAAACAGCCAATGGCCAACAGCTATTTCCTGCTGTATGCCGCCGGTGGTGTTCCTGAGCATATCAGCTACAGTACGGCACCTCATCCTACAGGTCCTTGGAAGTATGTCGGTGAGATTATGCCGCTGTCTGATACGAAGTCGTTTACGAACCATTGTGGCGTGGCCGACTACAAAGGCCACAGCTATTTCTTCTACCACACTGGCAAGCTGCCCAATGGTGGCGGCTTTGGCCGTAGTGTGGCTGTCGAGGAGTTCAAATACAATGCGGATGGTAGCTTCCCCACCATTATGCCTACTGACGAGGGCGTGAAGCCTATTGCTACGTTCGACCCCTTCCGCAAGGTAGAGGCCGAGACTATGGCATTCTCGAAGGGTGTGAAGACCGAACAAAACCAGGAGGTGGGCGTGTATGTCACCGACATCCATAACGGCGACTATATCAAACTCCAGAATGTTGCCTTCGGACACAAGATTCCCCGTACGTTCATGGCCCGTGTGGCCAGTGGCTTGCGTGGCGGACAGATAGAGATTCGTATCGACAGCCTCGGAGGAAGACTCCTCGGCACGGTGAATGTGCCCGGTACTGGTGGCTGGGAGAAGTGGCAGACGCTGACCCTCGACCTGAACTATTCTACTCTTACCGACCTGAATGCTCCCAAGCGTAGTCTTTCTGGCGTCACCCTGCCGGAGACTGCCGACCTCTACCTTGTCTTCAAGGGACGTAAGGGTCCGAAGCTCTTCAACTTCGACTGGTGGGAGATGCGTGGCATTGAACAGGTCAACATGCCGCTGTTCCAGACCAAGTACACGGCAGACCCTTCACCGATGGTTGTGGGTGACACCGTATTCTTGTATACCTCTCACGATGCTTCACCAGAAGACATCCCCGACCCCAATGAGCGCAACTCTGCCGGCTTCTTTATGTACGATTGGCTGTTGTGGTCAACCACCGATATGGTCAACTGGACCGAGCATGGCGCTGTGGCTTCGCTGAAAGATTTCAAGTGGCGCAGTCGTGAGAACGGTGCCTGGGCCATCCAGACCGTTGAGCGCAATGGCAAGTACTACCTCTATGCTCCGCTGCATGGTCATGGCATTGGTGTGCTGGTTGCCGATACACCCTACGGACCTTTCCGCGATCCGCTGGGTGAACCGCTGGTATGGCAGAAGGAGCACTGGGACGACATTGATCCCAGCGTCTTCATCGATGACGATGGTCAGGCTTATATGTACTGGGGCAACCCCCAGACATACTGCGTCAAGCTGAACAAGGACATGATATCCACCGATGGTGATATCATCGTGCTCAACCCCAAAGACGGCAAGATGCGTCCTGTCAAGGAACCGGGTGCTAAGATTAACCTCCGCGCACCTTGGAGCGAGAAGGCTTCATGGGCCGTACAGCACTATCAGGAAGGTCCGTGGTTCTATAAAAGGCCAACAGCTAATGGCCAACAGCCAAAAGCCCAGTACTACATGGCTTTTGCCAGTACTTGTTGTCCGGAGGCTCTGGGCTATGCCATGAGTGACTCACCCACAGGTCCTTGGGTAGAGAAGGGCTACATCATGCGTCCTACAGAGCGTGATCGTGGCAACCACCCTGGCATCTGCGATTTCAAGGGTCACTCTTATGTCTTCGGTCAGAACTACGAACTGATGCATCTGGAAACCTTTGTCCACTACGAGCGCCGCTCTGTGTCGGCACAGGAGATTACATACAATGCCGATGGTACTATCCAGGAGATTCCTTACTGGCTTGACCAGCAGCCCATGAAACAGCTGCAGTGGCTGAACCCCTATCAGCGTGTTGAGGCTGAGACCATGGCGTGGGGCTTCGGTCTGAAGTCTGCCAAGATGGGTATTGAGAACACTGGTGTCGTCAAGGACATGCCGGAGTCTATCGGTAAGCGTAACATGTATATCTTCGACGTTGACAATGGCGAGTACATCCGTCTGCGTGGTGTCGACTTCGGCAAGGGTGCCAAGCAGTTCAGTATCATCGCTGCCGCTGCTGCCAAGGCTGGCTGTACTGTTACGCTGCGCCTCGATAGTCAGGACGGTCCCGCTATTGCTACCGCCGTTGTGAAGAGCACCGGTTCGGTTGAGAAGTATAAGGCATTCACTGCTAAGGTCAACGGTGCTACGGGTGTTCACGACCTCTACCTCTGCTTCGACAAGGCACAGGGTGACGTACGCCTCGACTATTGGCAGTTCAAATAAAAACTAATCATAACTATGAAAAAAACATTATTATCAACAATCGTGATGTGTATGACTGCTGTTGCAGCCGTAGCACAGCCCGCTGGAGGCTTTGGCGGTTTCCAGCAACAGACGAAACTGGAGACTTCCCAGGAGTGGAAGGACATCAACTATGCCGGTGATGACAAGGCTTATCATACCTGCGACATCTATCTGCCGAAAAAGGAAGCCAAGAGCTATCCTGTCGTCATCCATATCTATGGCAGTGCATGGTTCAGCAACAGCAGCAAGGGCATGGCCGACCTCGGTACCATCGTGAAGACCTTACTCGACAACGGCTACGCAGTGGTGTGTCCTAACCACCGCAGCAGCATGGATGCAGAGTGGCCTGCCCAGATCAACGACATCCGTGCCGTTATCCGCTTTGTGCGTGGTGAGGCTAAGAAGTATCATTTCGATCCTTCTTTCGTTGCTACCAGTGGTTTCTCCAGCGGCGGCCACCTGTCGTCAATTGCTGCTACCACCAGCGGTCTGAAGACAGCCACCATCGGTCAGGTGAAACTCGACCTGGAGGGTTCTCTGGGAGCCTATACCAACCAGTCCAGCACCGTCAATGCGGCTTGTGACTGGTCTGGACCTGTGGACCTCACGGCTATGGACTGTGGCGAACACATGACGATGGGCGAGAACAGTCCTGAGGATGTGCTGCTGAAGTCTAAGCTCAGCAAGGAGCCCGACAAGTATATCGGACTCAGCGCCGTACACTATGTCAACAAGAATAATCCTCCCATCATCATCTTCCACGGTGAGAAGGACAATGTCGTTCCTGGTTGTCAGGGCAAGAAGTTCTTTGAACTGTTGAAGGCTGCCGGTGTCAAGACCGAGGGTACGTTTCCTGCTGAGGGTAGCCACGGTGGACCTGCCATGTACACGGAGGAGAACCTTCAGAAGATGGTTCAGTTCCTCAATGAGGTTAGGAACAGTAAACGTTAAACAATAACCAGTCAACAATAAATGAAGAAATTACTTATTCTCGGTTGTGCGCTCTTCGCTGTTCTGATGGCGAAGGCACAGAACCCTTACCTCCCCCTTTGGGAGCACTTGCCTGATGGCGAGCCCCGCGTGTTTGAAGACCCCGACCATCCAGGAAAGTATCGTGCCTACATCATCGGTTCGCACGATGTGACCTATACCGCCTACTGCGGACCCGATATCCGTATGTGGTCGGCACCTGTAGAAGACCTCAGCAAGTGGCGTGACGAAGGTCCTATCTTTACCTGGTTTGTTCAGGGACAGTGGGATACCATGTTCGCTCCTGACCTCGTAGAGACGGTCGACAAGGCTACGGGTAAGAAAACCTACTGGCTCTATCCTCACAGCCGCGGCTGGCGCCGTGTGCCGATGGTATGTAAGGGTGATCGTCCCAATGGTCCATTTATCCCCGTCAACCTGACAGAGGATGGTACGCAGTGTCTGCCAGGCTCACTCATCGACTTCGACCCCTCAGTGTTCATTGAGACCATTACCAACAAGAAGGACAAGGATTTCAACAAGGGCTACCGTGCCTACGTCTTCTATGGCTTCCAGCACTCTACCGCCTGTGAGCTCGACCAGAACACGATGTATTCGAAGCGTGAGGGTACCGAACTCATCGATCCGTTCATCCCTGCCAGCAGTGCCGACGGTCGTCTGCTCGACAAGGAGGGTAGCGAGTACAAAGCTCTCTACAAGGGCCAGAACCCGCTGGACTTCAACTTCTTCGAGGCTTCCAGCATCCGCCAGGTGGGCAACAAGTACGTGATGGTGTTCTCTGGTTACTCTGGCAAGGAGTATGGCTTGGGCAATACCAACTCAGCGCTGCGCTATGCCTTCGGTGACTCTCCCCTCGGTCCTTGGCGCTCTGGTGGCGTACTGGTAGACTCTCGTGGTGTCGTTCTCAATGAAGACGGTTCTAAACTCATCACGACCAATGCTGCTCACAACACCCACGGCTCACTGCAGGAAATCAACGGTCAGTGGTATGTCTTCTACCACCGTCCTCCCCGTGGCTTCGGCAATGCCCGTCAGGCCATGGTTGCTCCTGTGAAGATTACATGGGACAAGAAACCCGTTGCCAAGGGCGGCGTGGTGAAGATTACGGCTTACGATCCCTATACCAAGGATAATGTGTGGACAGCCAAAGCTGCCGACGGCAACGAGTACACTGGTGCCGAGGTGACCAGCGAGGGCTTCCAGATCTTTGGTCTACCACCTTATAAGTATTACAGTGCTGGTCTGGCCTGCTTTATGTATGGTCCTAACAGCAACAACTGGATGCAGGACAACCACGACGTGTGGAACAACTCCATGGACTTGGCCGGTATCCAGAATGGTGGCATCATTGGTTTCAAGTACTTTGGCTTCGGTGGCTTGGCACAGGACACCAAGGGCGTCAAGGCCTTCGAAGGTATTAAGAAGGGCGATGAAGCCAGTCTTAATCTCAACCTGTCATCCAATGGCAAGGGCGCTTTCAAGATTCATGTCAAGCTCGACGATCCTTGGAAAGGTGAAGAGGTCGGTGTCGTCAGAGTCTCCGACAAGTTCCCCAAGGGCAAGGCTCTCGTCTACACGGTACCCGTTCCAGCCTTGGAGGGTCTGACAGGCAAGCACGCCATCTATCTGGTGGTAGAGGGTCCTGAGGTCCAGCAACCTGAACAGCCTCGCGGCCAGTGGGGCCGTCGTCCGCAGCAGCCCCAGCGTCCAGAGGGTCTCTTCGACCTCCACGGCTTGGGATTTGCTAAGAAGGGTAAAGGTGCTGTGCCTCCTATGATTCCTCAGATGACAATCAAGGTAGACGGTCTGCAGCTGAACATTCCGCAGACGCCCGTCATGTCAACCAATGCCAATGGCTATACCGAGTGTAACCACTACCAGCTCTATGGTCCGCTGAAGGCAGACTCAAAGATTGAGGCTACTTCTAACGTAGTCAAGGGTGTCAAGATAGAGGTGAGCGCAGTGGTTGGCGGCCGTGCTACGGTGACCGCTACCTACAAGGGTATGAAGAAATATTTCCTGATTAACTGATACGTAAATGTAACATTAACCCCGCTATTGTTACAAATGGAAAAGAATGTGGAATGTACGACAAAGGGCATTCCACATTTCTTTTGTACCTTTGCAGCCGGAAATAAAATAACATAAAACAAGAAGCGATGAATATGAAACTAAAACAAAGTTTATTGGTGATAGCTGCCAGTCTGTGCATACTGCCAGCATCCGCTCAATTGTCAACGAATCCCTATAAGTTCTTGGGAAACATCACGACTAGAGGTAATGTAGAAGCTGGTGGTGGTGTGCCAAAGTATTATGAACTTTGGAACCAGATTACCTGTGAGAACGAGTCGAAGTGGTCTTCTGTTGAAGGCAGCCGCGGCAATTTCAATTGGAATGGTGCTAACAATGCCTTCAACTATGCCAAACAGCATAACTTCACCTATAAGTTCCATGCATTGGTATGGGGCGCCCAGTATCCTGGTTGGCTGGAGAACCTGGTACCTGCAGAGCGCTTTGCTGCATACGTGAATTGGTTTGACCATGCCAAGGCTCAGTACGCGACGCTGCCCATGATAGACGTGGTGAACGAGGCTGTAGGTACTCACCAGCCAGGTAACCCATTGATTAAAGAGTCATTGGGAGGTGGCGGTAAGACGGGCTACGACTGGCTCATCAAGGCCTTCGAGATGGCCTACGAGCGTTGGCCGGATGCCATCCTCATCTACAACGACTATAACTCTATCCGTTGGAATGTCAACGAGTATATCACCTTGGTACAGGCTCTGCGCGATGCCGGTGCACCTATCGATGCTTACGGCAACCAGTCGCACGAACTGAGCGATATCTCTGAAAGCGAGCTGAAGAGGGTTTTGAAACAGCAGCAAGATGCATTGAAGATGCCGATGTTCGTCACCGAGTTGGATATTAACATTGCCAATGATGCACAACAGAAGGCACAGTACCAGAAGGTATTACCCAACATGTGGGAACTGCCTTATTGCGCTGGTGTCACCCTGTGGGGCTATGTTCTTGGTGCTACGTGGGTAGACAATTCTGGACTTTACAGAGATGGTCAGGAGCGTCCTGCCATGACATGGATTAAGGAGTATATGCAGACCGATGCTGCCAAGAATGCCGTCGGTCCTTTCCCCGGCACCAAGAAGGAGGCTTCTATCTATATCCGTCCCGCCTCTCAGAAGGTTGCCAAAGGTGATGTTCTGCCTATCATGGTACGTGCCCGTATGGCTACCAAGACTATCGAGAAGGTTGAACTTTATGTTGCCAACGAACTGGTGGCCACAATGACGGAGGCTCCCTACCTGTTCGAGTATTCTTCGGCGACATCAGGTACTAAGGAGGTAAAGGCTGTGGTAACGACTACCGACGGTGATACCTACGAGCGCTACGGCCGCTTCCAGGTGCTTTCTGGAGAAACCAAGCGTGAGCCATACAATGAGACATTGCCCGAACTGCCTGGTACAATCGTTGCCGGAGAGTTTGACAAGGGTGTTTCTGGGGTTTCTTACTCTGGTGTCACGACGACTGTCGTCAAGTCGCGCGACAAGTTCAGCACCACCGCTACTCAGGACGGTGCTTGGATGGAGTACACTGTTGATGTGAAGGAGGACGGTCTCTATACCATGGATATGGAGGTGGCTTCTACGAAGGACGGTGGCAGATTCCATCTGGCAGAATATACGTTCGATAACCAAACCCGTACACTGCTCTATCAAGAAGTACCTGACTGCAGGCAAGCATGTCTTCACACTGCTCGTCGAGAAGGGTGGCTTCTATATCAAGAACATGACGTTCAAGCTCCTGCCCACCTTCGCCATGCCTGGTACTGTTGAGGCTGAGGACTTTGTAACCAACAAGGGTGGTAGTATCGTTTCAACTGCTGACGGCTTTGCCTGGGGTAATGCTGCAAATGGTGACTATGCAGAATATTCTGTCAAAGTCAACCAGGCAGGTAAATATGCATACGAGGCTACTGTAGCATCAGATATAGATAATTCAAAAATTTCCATGACGTTAATAGATGGCAATGGAAATGAAATGACTTTAGGTACGGTCACTGTGCCCAACACAGGTAGTAATAATTCTTATACGTTGAAGACAGGAAATATCAGAAATAAGATAACGGAGAAAGGTATGCAGAAACTTCGTTTTACGATAAAATCAGGAAATTGTAATATCGATAAAGTGAATTTCGTTTGCACCGAGCCTGTCAGTGGCATCGATGAGATTGAGACAGTTGATGTAGTTAACGGTCCGGCCTACAACCTTATGGGCGTTCCCGTCAATGCCGGCTATCGCGGCATCGTGATTAAGAATGGAAAGAAAGTTGTAATCAAGTAATAATCATGTAAGAAAAGACTAAGATGAGACATATTATTCTTTTAACAATGATGCTGATGGGCACCGTAATGGGTGCAAAAGCCGAGGTAGATCCTGACTTCTACATCTACATCTGCTTTGGCCAGTCAAATATGGAGGGTAATGCTGACTGGGAAGTTCAGGATGAGGGTGTTGACCCTCGCTTCCAGATGCTGGCAACCTGTAATTTCCCCGAGCGCAGGGTAAAAGGTGATAGTTCCAAGAAAATTCCTGCACGCCAAAAGGGTAACTGGTATACTGCTGAGTGCCCTATTGTCAGCCCTGTAGGTAAGCTCGGTCCTTCCGACTATTTCGGTCGTACCATGGTTGAGCATCTCCCTGGCAAGAAGATTGGAGTGATTGCTGTTGCTATGGGTGGTAGCCCTATCGAGATGTTCGACAAAGACTTGTATTGGGATAAATACCAGGCAAACTATAACGAATGGTGGGCTCAGATAGCCCGTAACTACTATGGTGAGAATCCTTACGGACGCATCATTGAGATGGCTAAGAAGGCTCAGGAGGTAGGTGTCATCAAGGGCATCTTGCTGCATCAAGGTTGCTCGAACTGTGGTGACCCTAATTGGCCCAATATGGTAAAGAAAATCTATAAGGACATGTTGAAGGATCTCGGTTTGAAGGCTTACAATGTTCCCCTGTTTGTCGGTGAGGTAGAGCGTAAGGGCGATGCACCTCAGAGCGGTGGCTGTGAGTCACATAATGTTCAGGTGAATCGTATTCCCGAGGTCATACCTACTGGCTATGTGGTGTCGTCTGAAGGTCTTCCTGGTAATGGACAAGACCCTTGGCACTTCTCTGCTGCAGGCTATCGTACCCTTGGCAAGCGCTATGCTGAGAAGGTGTTGGAGGTGATGAACAGTCCGCTGCCACGCAAGTATTATACTGTTGACCAGCGATTGACGGGAGCCGTGTCGGCTTTGGCGAAAAAGAACTTTGCCATTGTCAACGAGGCTGAAGGAAAGGCTTTCTATTGTCCGACGGGCGAAACTCTTGGATATGATACCTATGACGTTGCTTTTGACGATTATCATGAGGCCTATCTCTTCTTCTGCTCCAGAATTACGGGTGGCCGCTCGCTACGTGTTGTGACAACGGAGGGGGAGTATTACGAAATAAATGGCGACTATGCATATCTGAATACGCCAGCTGTTACGGGTGGTAGCTGTTTTGTTAACATACTGAATAATCAGCGTGGCTATGAAATTGCCAATGGAGCAGCATGGACCATCGAGTATGCAGAAGGCAAGGGCTGGTCTATCAAGAACGTTGGCACAGGCAAGTACCTCAAGGATGCTAACCATCCTGCCAAGTTCGACGAGCCTACCTATTTCACCTTCTGTACGCTGAAAGAAACGGATGTGCCTCCTACGGGCATTGAAGAGGTAAAGAGTAAGAAGACTGTGGCTAAGGCTGGTGTCTACACCCTCGATGGCCGTCGCGTCAACGCTGACGACCTGCGCCCAGGCCTCTATATTATAAATGGTAAAAAGGTTGTGATTAAGTGAGCGAAGTGAGAGTTTATCTCTCACTTCCGAACGGGAACAAAACTGCTGTAGCCAGCTCTGGCTTAGCTGTTCCCGAGTGCGAGACAGCTGTTCTCAGTGATGAGACAGCTGTAGCCGCGAAAAAGCCCTATGGCTTTTCTAAAAAGTGGTACGACTTTCTAAAAGTTGTACCACTTTTTTGAACTTTGGCTGAAAAGGTTATAGCCCAGAATGTAACATTTGTTACATATAGTAAAGTCCGCGACACATGACGTAAGGTCAGTGTCGCGGATTTTTTGTATCTTTGCACTTGATAACCATACTAACTAACCAATAGAATTTGAGTGAGATGAAAAAACTATTACTGTTGATGCCGTTGATGGCATTGTTGATGGGCTGCGCTTGCGATGATGGCGAAGCGCTGAGTCCTGTGCTGACCGTTGAAGGCGGCGAGATTCAAGGTGTTCGTGCTGAAAAGGCTGACGTTTTCGTGTTTAGAGGTATTCCTTATGCTGCAGCGCCTATTGGTGACCTGCGTTGGCGTGAACCACAGCCTGTCGAGGCGTGGGACAGCGTCAGAGTGTGCGACAAGTTCGGTCATCCGGGTTATCAGGGGGTACACTATCCAGGCTTCTATACTTCGGAGTGGGGCTATGGCGATGAGGCTCCCTATAGCGAGGACTGTCTGTACCTGAACGTGTGGACGAAGGCCCCTGGTCAGACAGGGAAGAAACTGCCCGTAGCCCTGTGGATACATGGTGGCGGTTATCGTGAGGGCTGGGGGTCAGAGCCGGAGTTCGACGGTCAGGAGTGGGCGTCGAAAGATGTCGTGCTCGTCACCATCAACTACCGCTTAGGCATCTTTGGCTTCATGACCCATCCAGAGCTCTCGGCAGAAAGTCCTAACCACGTCAGTGGCAACTACGGCATTCTGGACCAGATACAGTCACTGAAGTGGGTGAAGGAGAATATCGCCCAGTTTGGTGGCGACCCCAACAACGTAACCATCTTCGGACAGAGCGCCGGTGCCGGCAGCGTGCGTACACTCTGTGAGAGTCCGCTGGCTCGCGGTCTGTTCCACAAGGCCGTTATCATGAGTGGCGGCGGCATCAACGTACCTGCCAAGGACGGTGAAGAGGCTAAGCCTGCTACTCCCGCTATCAAGTTCTTTACCTACAACCCCACACTTTCTGAGAGTGAGGCCGAGACCAAGAAGGTGATGGACTGGGCTGGACTGACCGACCTGAAGGCACTGCGCAGTGCTTCTACGGAGATACTCTACAGCATTCCGCAGCTGTATAACATGGTCAACAAGACCGACGTATTCCTGATGCAACGTCCTATCATCGACGGCTATGTGTCGCTGAAGAACTTCGATACAGCCACTCGTGAGGGAACCATTGCTGACGTACCCTATATGATTGGCTACACGCTGAACGATATGGGTTCTATGGGTCCTGGCATTGCTGAGTTCTGCAAGGTACGCCAGAGTCAGGGCTCCAAGGCATGGGCTTATGAGTTCTGTCGTAAGTTGCCCGATGACGGCAAGCATCCTGCCATTACCAGTAGACTGAAGGGAGCGTTCCACAGCAGTGACCTGTGGTTTGTCTTCAAGTCGCTGAAGCATTGCTGGCGTCCTTGGACACAGGGAGACTGGGACCTGTCGGAGAAGATGCTGACAGCCTGGACCAACTTTGTCAAGTACAGCGATCCCAACGGTCAGCCAACGGCTAATAGCCAGTCGGCAACGGCCATCAACTGGGAGCCGTGTACCGCAGAGAAGCCCCAATTCATGCGCTTCAAGCTCGACGACAAAGATGCTGAGGCCTCTGATATGGGCGATTTTCTGGTAGATGACAAATAATTAGCAAGTACTTCAATAACAATAGACACACAAAACGATGAAAACTATGAAAAGACGAACTTTGTTATCCCTTTTGGCCTTGTTACCCATGGCCATGGTAGCACAGCCCCGCTGTAATGCTGACGGGACTGTCACCTTTCAGTACAAGAACGAAACTGCCAAGCAAGTGCAGGTTGACGTACAGTTTGCCGGCCGTAAGGACATGGCCCGCGGCGCCGACGGCCTGTGGACAGTGACCCTCGGTCCTGCTGCTCCCGACATGTATCCCTACTGCTTCATAGTCGACGGCATCAGCGTGATGGACCCCGAGAATCCGCAGTATTTCCCCAACGAGGGCTTCAAGAATAGTCTGCTGGAGATTTCTGCCCGCGACAAGGACCAAGTGCTACCCCACGACATTACCAATGTGGCACATGGAAGGGTAGAGTATGTCAACTACTACTCGAAGACCATTGGCGCTACCAACCATGCCGTGGTCTATCTGCCACCCGAATATATGCGTGACTACCAGAAGCGCTACCCCGTGTTCTACCTCATCAGCGGTACCACCGATACAGAGGAAGTGTACTACAAGGTAGGTCGTGTAAACTATATCATGGACAACCTGCTGGCTGCCGGTAAGGCCAAGGAGATGATCGTGGTGATGCCTTACGGCAACCCCATGAAGCTGAAGAAGCCAGATTCGTCTGCTGCTCCTCAGACACGTTTTGGTGGCGACCCCTTCAGTAAGGACCTGATTAACGACCTGATGCCGTATATCGAGCAGAACTACCGTACCAAGAACGACCGAGACAGTCGTGCCATTGGCGGTTTCTCTCGTGGTGGCAACCAGGCACTGTTCAACGGTTTGTCGAACCTCGACAAGTTCTCGTACCTCTGCTCGTACAGCTCGTTCACGTCTACCGACATCCCCAACGTCTACGACCAGGCAGAAGATACCAATAAGAAGATCCGTCTGTTCTGGCTGGGTGTGGGTACCGACGACTTCCTCTATGGCAACGCTCGTGACTATATGGAGTTTCTCGACAAGAAGGGCATCCGTAGCGTCAAGGAGTTTACCACCGATAAGTTCGGTCATACGTGGATGAATGCCAAGTATTTCCTGTCCAAGACCCTGCCGCTGCTCTTCAACAAGAAGGCGGCAGAGAACGCCATGAAGAACGGACAGCCCGCTCCTGCCAAGACCGGTCAGGAACAGCAGTTCACACCTGGTGTTATGGCACGCCTGTTCCCCAAACCCATCATCTCTCCCGAGTATACTGAGCAAGGCATCGTCTTCCGTTTCAAGGCCCCCGAGGCGCAGAAGGTAGAGCTGGAGTGTGAGATACTGCCAGAGAATGTCGCCATGCAGCGCGACAGCAGCGGTGTATGGAGCACTACGCTGACAGACTATCTCTTTGAGACCTTTAAATACTGCTTCGTTGTGGATGGCACACGTGTGGCTGACCCCAGCAACATGTACCTCTCACCGGACAAAGGTTTCAAGTACAGCATCTGCGACAATCCCGCCTCTCCCTTCAACTTCGCCTCACAGGAGGATATCGCTCACGGTCGTGTGGCCTACGAGTTGGACCGCAACGAGGCATGGTACACGTCGGCTATGCCCCAGCAGGGTGGTATGATGATGCCCGTCATGATACAGCTGATACCTGGCGAAGGAGATACTATGGAGAGCTGGTTTAAGGTGGGCGGTGCCGACGCTATCGTCGACCGACTGTTGGCTGACGGCAAGACCAAACCCTGCATCCTGACGACCAGCAGCCTGGACTTTATGCAGAACTCAGGTATGCCACAGATGCCTGGATTCAAGGTACGTACCCTGCGTGCTGACGACTATCCTACATGGAGTCAGCGCCGTCGTGCTCTTGCCAAAATGTTGCTGGCCATCGGTAAGGAGCCTGCTCCTCAGATGCCTGCCTTCGGTGGAGGCTTTGGCGGCGGCTTCGGTGGTGGCGGTGGCTTCGGCGGCGGCTTCCCTGGAGAATGAATATTTGGAAAACAATAACAATCATATGAAATTAGTAAAACAAGGTCAATCACTTTTTTCTTTCAAAAACAACTTACTCATGGCTGGCATTCTGCTGGCCATGAGTTCGCAGTCTGTATCAGCCGAAGAACGTACCATTGATATCAGTGGTAATAACACGTCGTCGGCATACGTAGAGTATAGCACGCCAGTCAGCATTGCAGCTACTGACGTCGTCAACGTGAAGATGGCACGCTACTGTTATTTCAGTTCTACCGTCACGGGTAGTGGTGTTCTCAACCTCTATGGCGGTGGCGAACGCTGCTATCTGGGTACCAAGAGTGGAGCCAAGTGGGCCGAGATGACCAACTACAAGGGCGACATTCATATCTACCCCTTCATAGAGAATTCACCCAATGCTGGATTCTGGGGTGTCATACTGGCACATGGCGGCAAGGCCTTCTCGCCAGAGAATATCGACTACTCCAAGGTCAACAAGACCATGGAGAACAACCACGTGTCACTGCATGCGGGTGCCACTATCGCTACCGAGGCTAATACCAGCGGTGCTGGTTTCCGCATCGGCGAACTGCAGATGGAGGTCAGTTCGACGCTACATGGCTATATGAAAGACAAGCGTGCAGTCTATTATCTTCTGGGCTGCATGAATACTGATGCTACGCTGGCAGGAACCATTATCCCGTCGAAAGACTATGAGAATACCCCTTTGGGTATCATCAAGGAAGGTACGGGTACCTATAGCATTACGGGTAACAACAACTACCTGAGTGGTGCCCTGCGCATCCTGCAGGGTAGGGTGCTGGTAATGAATGACCGTGCAGAGGCTGAGAGCCAGCAGTTGCGTGGTGCCTTGGGTGCTAAGCCCAATGCCACCGATGCCATCGCTTATGTCTTCAGCAACGGTGTGCTGGGTGGTACAGGTAGTATAGGCGGTATGGTCGACAACTACGGTACGATAGAGCCGGGTGCCGACGGTGTCGGTGTGCTGACGCTGAAGAACTTTGCTGCTGACTTAGACGCCAACCTCACCGTGCGTCCTTCGTCGCGCCTGCGCTTTAAGGTGGCGGCAGCCGACAGCTATGACCAGCTGCTGGTAGATGGCACTGTGAGCTATAACAATATCCAGGAAGACTTCTCGACCAGCGACAAGATGCCAGTCATAGAGATGGCACTCGAGCAGACAGCAGATATCGCCATCGGTACGGAGTTCCGTGTGTTGACCGTCAACAGCAAGTCTGCCGCCGACTGGCACTTCGATGTGCGTGCCAACAAATATACATGGGTTGTCGAGGAGCGCCAAGAGAACGACCATGTCGTCTTCGTCGTGCGTCTGGAGTCTTATGCAGACATGGAGATAGCTGAAGACACTGACGAGGATGAAGATGCCAACGACCCTATCTATACCATGGGAGCCTTCTACGATGACGGCGTCGATGATGCTGCCGACAAGAATACGCTGAAATACTATGCGGATCAGACTCAGAAGAGCATCGGCGTGGCGCTGTGTACCTATAAAGGTCTTGACAGCGACAGAAGTGAGGCTGGCAGACAGTTTAACATGATGGTCTGTGAGAACGAAATGAAGATGGACGCCTTGCAGCCGTCCAAGGGTAGTTTCAGCTTTGGCAGTGCCAACAATTTGGTAAGTCTCGCTCAGCAGAACAATATGGCTATCCGCGGTCACTGTTTGGTATGGCACTCGCAGGTGCCTGGCTGGTTGTCGGCTGACGGTAAGAAGAACGACAAGAACTGGACCCGCGAGGAAGCCTTGGAAATCATGAAGAACCACATCACCAAGGTGATGACACACTATAAAGGTAAGGTACGCGAATGGGATGTCGTCAATGAGTGTCTGGACGATGACCAGACAACCGTGCGTAGCAATCCCAATAGCTATGACTTGCGTCAGCAGAGCGTGTGGCAGCGTGCCATTGGCGATGACTATATAGACTCGGCTTTTGTCTATGCTCACCGTGCCGATCCTGATGCCATCCTCTACCTCAACGACTATGGTGTAGAGTTGCAGGGCAAGGCCAAGTCGCTGGCATTCTATAACCTGGCTGTCAGTCTGAAAGAGAAGGGCATCCCCATCCATGGCGTGGGTCTGCAGTGTCACTTCTCTGTCGGTGAGGTCGATGGTGTGAAGCTAAACCGTACCATCAAACGCTTTGCTGAGGCTGGCTTGTTGTGTATCATCACCGAGTTGGATATGGGAATCCCCTCGACGACTGCCGCCAACAAGGAGGAACAGGCTCGTATGTACCGCATGCTGACCGACATCGTTCTGAAGAACGACAACTGTCCGAGTATGGTTATCTGGGGTATCAAGGATAACGACAGCTGGCGCTCAGGTTCTAACCCCCTGCTTTACGACTCTGGTATGGGTAAGAAACCCGCTTGGTATGGTGTGCGCTCAGCACTGCGCCATCGCATGTTGGCATCTAGTATTGGTGCGGTTCGTCGCGATGGAATCGCAACGCACAGTGAGGTCTATACCCTTGATGGCCGCCGTGTCAGCGCAGTCAGTTTGAAGCCCGGTCTTTATATCAAGGACGGAAAAAAGTTCGTGGTAAAATAAAATGAGCCGTGTCAACGTTATTATAGAAACTATTAACAAAAGAAATAATCATGAAGAAGATTCTCTTATCAGTATGTATGCTGTGCATGGCCGCCATAGCCATGGCACAGGGTGACGCGTTGAAGTCAAAGGTGGTGGAAGCCGGTGGCACTGGTCCTTATATGGCCATCATGACCGAGGTGCCTGGCTTGCAGGCTCATACTGTCTTTGTACCACAGGACCTGTCGAAGTTTGGCAAGAAAAACCTATTGCCCGTCCTCGTGTGGGGTAACGGTGCCTGCACCAACTCACCCTGGGAGCACTTTAAGTTCCTCAACGAGATTGCCAGCTATGGCTTCATCGTGGTAGCTACCGGTTACATCCCTATGGAGGAAGAGCCCTATCATGGTCCGATGTCTACCACCCAACAGCAGATTGAGAGCATCGACTGGGTGTTCGCCCAGAACCAGGACAAGTCTTCACCTTATTATAATAAGATAGACACCAAGAACATCTGTCTGTCGGGAATGTCGTGTGGAGGTTTGCAGACACTCTTCAACTGTGCTGACCCTCGTGTGTCGGCTTTGATGGTATGTAACAGCGGACTGTTCAACCGTCAGAATGCCAACCAGGCTGTCGGAGGTATGCCGATGCCTCCCAAGGAGAAGCTGAAGGAGATTCATACGCCCATTATGTATCTGCTGGGGGGTAAGACCGATATAGCTTACGAGAACGGTATGGATGACTTCCACCGCATCGACCATGTGCCCGCTTGTGCAGTAAACTTCCCCGTAGGCCACGGCGGTACCTACCGTCAGCCTCATGGTGGTGAGTTCAGCGTAGTAGCTCTGGCCTGGCTGCAGTGGCAGCTGAAGGGTGACCAGCAGGCTGCCAAGATGTTCCGTGGCAAGGACTGCGACATCTTGAAGCGTAAGGACTGGACTATTGAGAAGAACAACTTATTCGAAAAATAAATGAGAGGATTCGTGATGACGTGCATGACCGCACTATTGGCAGGTTGCCAGACAGCACCCGATATGAATGTTGAAGAGCAGGTGGACGCGCTCTATCAAAAGATGCCCCAAGAGGAGCGTATCGCCCAGTTGAAGAGTATGTATATGGAAGATCTCTTCGACGAACAAGGACAGTTGGACACCGTGAAGTGCCGTGAGTTGATACCTTATGGTATCGGTCACTTCTCGCAGTATGCTTTCCAGAAGCCACGCAACCCGAATGTGGTGCGCGACATGGTAGCTGCCGTGCAAGACTGGCTGATGCACCACACCCCCAATGGTATTCCGGCACTGTTCCATGAGGAGGTACTGTCGGGTATTAACACGCAGGGGTCTACCATCTATCCCCAGCAGATTGGTCAGGCATGTTCATTTGATCCCGAACTGGCAGAGCTGAAGACACGCCAGACCAGCACGCAGATGCGTAAGATGGGTGGCATCTTATCATTGTCGCCCATGGTCGACGTAGTCCGTAATCCCTCGTTCAACCGTCTGGAAGAGTCGTATGGTGAAGACGGCTATCTGTCAGCTGTGATGGGTACTGCCTTTGTCCGTGGCCTGCAGCAGGGTGACCTGCGCAAGGGCGTCGGTGCTTGTTCCAAGCACTACCTCGGCTATGGCGGTGGTGGCGATGCCGACGAGAAAGAACTGATGGAAGAAATCCTGCTGCCTCACGAGGCGATGATTCGTGTGGCTGGTAGCAAGGCTGTCATGCCGGGCTACCATGCTATGAAGGGTAACAAACTGACCTGTGTGGGTGACAGTACTATACTCAACGACATCCTGCGTGACTACCTCGGTTTCGATGGTATGGTGGTTAGCGACTATACAGCTATCGACCAACTGCCCACCTCCAACCTCCAAAAGGGAGTGGCTGATGTCAACCCAGAGGTGCTAAAAGCAGCCATGGCCATCAATGGCGGTAACGATGTGGATTTCCCCTTCGGAGCTAACTACAAATACTTGCAGGAAGCTATTGACTCTGGCCTTGTAAAACAGGAGACCTTGGAGCGTGCCGTCAAGGATGTGCTGCGCTATAAGTTCCGTGCGGGACTGTTCGACAAGAATCCATATCTGTATAGCAAGGAGAAGATAGTGCTCGACACCCCTGAGGAGCGTAAGACGGCATACGACATAGCAGTAGAGAGCGTTGTGCTGCTACAGAATGACAGTAGCATCCTGCCACTGGTTAAGTCAACTGCTGACAGTCAACAGCCAATAGCCAAGAACATCCTCGTCACTGGCCCTAATGCCAACTCGATGTGGGCTATGTGTGGCGACTACTCGTTTCCTGCGATGACGTTCTTCTGGAAGAAGGTTGAGCAGGACTTAGACCATCCGCATGTCATCACACTGTTGGAGGGCTTGCAGAACCATAAGCCCGACAGCGTCAACATCTTCTATTCAAGAGGTTGCGACTGGACGGAGGAGATAGAGACGAAGTTCTCGCATGTCGGTGATAAGCGCTCATGGGAGTATCCCTTGCTGCATCGTAAGGTCGACTCCGGTGAGACGGCCAACAAGGAAGAGGCACTGGCTATGGCCGACTCAGCCGACGTCATCATTGCTGCCATGGGTGAGAACGTGATGCTCTGTGGTGAGAACCGCGACCGACAGGGACTGCGTCTGCCCGGCAAGCAGCAGGAGTATGTCGAGGCATTGCTGGCTACTGGAAAGCCCGTCGTCCTGGTACTGTTTGGTGGTCGTGCTCAAGTAATCGGCGACCTTGCCGAGCGCTGTGCTGCCGTTATCCAGGCGTGGTATCCTGGTGAGGAGGGTGGACATGCCGTGGCTGACATCCTGTATGGTAAAGTGTCGCCCTCTGCCAAGCTGTCTGTCAGCTATCCCAAGGAAGAACTCTATACCCCCATCTGCTATAACTATCCTGTTAGTCAAAAGTCAACAGCTGATAGCCAACAGCCTATTCAGTGGCCTTTCGGCTATGGATTGAGCTATACCACCTTTGAATACAAGCACTTGCTGATGGATCAGTCTGCACGTGTCAGCACCGATTATGTCAAGGTGTCGTTCGAGGTGAAGAATACGGGTAAGGTGGCTGCTACGGAGATTGCACAGGTGTATCTCTCGCCAACGACAGATAAACAGCCCTTACGCTCTATCCAGCTGCAGGGCTTTGCCCGTGTAGCTTTGGAACCAGGACAGACCAAG
>OMQN01000069.1 GCA_900313235.1 uncultured Prevotellaceae bacterium
TACAATTTTTTTCGCAAATATAGGTATTGTATAACATATTTTTCGTATTTTTGCATACTGAATGAAGATATTCACGAGTGCTCAGATTAAAGAGCTAGATAAATTCACCATTGAGAACGAGCCCATCTCGAGTCTCAGTTTGATGGAACGCGCCGCACAGACGATGACGCGGTCTATTACTGAGTTGTGGGGTACCGCAACACCCATTGTGGTATTTGCCGGTCCTGGCAACAATGGTGGCGACGCACTGGCCATAGCCCGTCTGCTGGCTGACCGGGGCTATCAGGTCACGGTCTATCTGTTCAACATTAGTGGACATCTCTCTCCCGACTGTGCAGCCAACAAGAGGCAGCTGGAGGAAAACAAGCATATCGAGCAGTTCTTTGAGGTTACACAAGAGTTTGACCCGCCCGTACTCGACGAGCAGACACTAGTCATTGACGGACTGTTCGGCTCTGGTCTCAACAAGCCGCTGGCTGGTGGCTTTGCCTCGTTGGTGAAATACATCAACGCCTCACCATCAAAGATTGTCAGCATTGACACGCCGTCAGGACTCATGGCCGAAGACAACACCTACAACATCAAGGCCAACATCATCCGTGCCTATCTGACACTTACCCTGCAACAGCCTAAGTTGTCGTTCTTATTTGCCGAGAACCAACAGTTCATTGGACAGCTACGCATCCTCGACATCCGCCTCAGCCAGGAAGGCATCCAGAAAATGGACGCTTCTTATACCATCATCGAGGAGAACGACATACGCAACAGTCTTTTACCCCGCAGTCCCTATGCCCACAAAGGACAGATGGGCAACGCCCTGCTCATTGCCGGCAGCTACTGCATGGCAGGTGCTGCGGTGTTGGCAGCCAAAGCTTGTCTGCGCTCGGGTGTCGGCAAACTCACGGTTAGCTCGCCCAGACGCAACATCCCTGTGATTCAGCAAGCAGTTCCTGAGGCCGTCATCAAGACAGGTACCGAGGAAACCATCTTTGCCGAATCTATAGATACAGAGGAATACAATGCCTTAGGCATCGGTCCTGGTCTGGGACAGAGCGAACAGACGGCCATTGCCCTCATCGCCCAGCTGCGACGCACACAATGTCCGATGATAGCCGATGCCGACGCCATCAACATCCTGGCCAACCACCGTGCATGGATTCAGCAACTGCCCAAAGGCATCATTCTGACCCCCCACCCCAAGGAATTCGACCGGCTGGAAGGACACTCTGCTGACAGCTACGAGCGTCTGACCAAGGCCTGCAATCTGGCTGAGCGCCTGCAAGGCATCGTCATTCTCAAGGGTCACTATACTGCTATCTGCATGGCTGACGGCCATGTGATGTTCAACCCCACTGGCAATGCCGGCATGGCTACTGCAGGCAGTGGCGATGTACTGACAGGCATCATCACCGGACTGCTGGCTCGTGGCTACCAACCCAAAGAGGCTTGCATGGTGGGCGTCTATCTACACGGACTGGCGGGCGACTTAGCCGCTGCTGAGCTGGGCGAAGAAAGTTTGCTGGCCAGCGACATTATCCAATACTTACCTCGAGCATTTAAAAGACTGAAAGATTAAAAAAGATAGATACATGAAAAAATTACTTTTTGCAGCCATGCTCTTATGCAGCACAATAGCAATGGCACAACAACAGGCATCCCCCATGAAGCCCGGTCGCACGGCCGAGGGCATTATCTACTATTTGCCTAAAACAGCTATAGAGTTCAACTTGCTCATTGAGAAGAAGACGTACACGCCAGGCCAGTTTGCCAAATATGGCGAGAAATACCTGCGACTGACCAACATTAACCTAGAGGAAGAGGTTACCTACAGCATCGTCAACTACGGACTGACGCAGATTGGCATCATCGACACGACGAAGTGTTATTACGTGAAGACCAAGGGCGGCAAGTGCGAGAATGCCGAGTTTCACCTCACCGAAGACGGTGTCCTGCAGTCTATCAATGCAGAACCCGAGACGGTAAAGCCACGCGTTCCTTTCAAGCCCGGTCCCAAGCCCCAACTGCCAGATCCCAAGCAGTACCTCAACGCTGAAGTACTGTCAGCAGGTAGCACCGCCAAGATGGCCGAGCTCACCGTAGAACAGATTATCGAACTGCAGGAGCGCCGTCAGGCTCTCATCACAGGCGAGGCTGAAGACATTCCTCAGGACGAGCAGCAGCTGCAGCTGATGATTGACGAGATTGACAAGCAGCGCGAAATTCTGCTGACACTGTTTACAGGAACCACCACCCGCGATACCCTGGAGCAGATGCTCGTAGTTTGTCCGGAGAAAGAAGTAGAGCGCGAGGTTATTTTCCGTCTCTCCAAGAAGGTTGGACTTGTTGACAAGGACGACCTCTCTGGTACACCTTATTATATGTCTATTGAAGATACGCACCGCACCACTTTCCAGAAGTATGACATCGACGAGAAAAAGAAAGAGGGCGGCTTCTACGTCAACGTACCTGCACTCATCAAGTTGACGCTGCACCGCGACAATCACTTCATCGGAACCTTCCCACTCTACGCAGCACAGTTTGGCTTCGTGGAGCTGCGCAGTGGTTCGCTCTTCAAGCGCTACGTCACCCACATGACGTTGAATCCGACTACAGGCTCTGTCGACAAGATACATGCCGACATGGGCAAGTAATAACGGATAATCGTTATAACGGAATAACGTGATAACGATTTACCATCAAGGGAAAAAAATAAAGGCTTTCCGAAATGGAAAGCCTTTATATATATAAATAGGTGTAACTGCTTACTCAGCGAGCTTACCGTCAGAACCGAGCACATTCACAATCTTGTGGATGTACATCTTCTTCATGTTCTCACGAGCGGGCTTCAGATACTGACGAGGATCGAAGTCTCCAGGACAGACAGCGCTCTTAGATGCCTTGCGGAGCTGCTCCTCAGGAATACCTATAGCAGCCTCGAGCTTGCCACCGAACTTGTTGATGGTGTTCACCTCGTCCATAGGAACTGAAGAAGAACCGTGCAGTACGATGGGGAATCCGGGGAGCTTCTTCTCGATCTCAGCGAGGATGTCGAATGCCAAGGGAGGTGGAACGAGTACGCCGTTCACCAGTGTGCACTGCTCAGGAGTGAACTTGTGAGCACCGTGAGAGGTACCGATAGAGATAGCCAAAGAGTCGCAACCAGTGCGGGTAGCGAAGTCGATAACCTCCTCGGGCTTGGTGTAGTGAGACTCAGCAGCGCTGACCTCATCCTCAACACCAGCGAGTACGCCGAGCTCAGCCTCAACGGTTACGTCGAACTGATGAGCATAATCAACGACCTTCTTAGCCAGAGCAACGTTCTCCTCATAGGGGAGGTGTGAACCGTCGATCATCACTGAAGAGAAGCCCATGTCGATACAATCCTTACAGAGCTCGAAGCTATCACCGTGGTCGAGGTGCAGCACGATCTCAGGATGAGCGCAACCCAGCTCCTTAGCATAAGCTACAGCACCCTCAGCCATGTAGCGCAGAATGGTAGCGTTGGCGTAGTTACGAGCGCCCTTAGAAACCTGCATGATAACAGGTGACTTTGTCTCAACGGCAGCCTGTACGATAGCCTGCATCTGCTCCATGGTGTTAAAGTTGAAAGCAGGGATGGCATAACCGCCAGCAACTGCTCTCTTGAACATCTCGCGAGTATTCACGAGACCCAAATCCTTGTAATTTACCATAATTGAATCTATTTAAATAGGTGAAAATATTAAACTGTCCGCAAAGGTAGCCAGAATTCTTGAAATACAAAAGCCCTACACGTAATTAATTAATAGCTTTTCACGGTTTTTAAGTATTCCACCGCCACTGTCACTCGACGACAGGGTCAAAATGTAAACTGTAAATTACAAATCATCTGTCTATATGCAATAAAAAAGGTGAAACATCGTTATTATCAACGTGCTTAAGCAAAAAACAACGATAATCATCTTCCTCTTGCTGGCGGTCACTACTATCAGAGCCCAGCAAGAGCCATCCTTCGCCCACTATTGGGCGATGGAACCATCGTTTAACCCCGCGGCAGTAGGCAAACAGCCGAAGTTGAACGTGACGGGCGCCTATGCCATGACGCTGAATGGTTTTGAGAACCCGCCAAAGACGATGAACTTCGGAGCCGACATGCCTTTCTACCTGATGGGGCGCTATCACGGGGTAGGCATACAACTGGTGAACGACCAGCTTGGCCTCTTCTCCCACCAGCGCCTGCTGGCGCAGTATGCCTTCAAACAGCCGTTGCTGGGTGGTCTGCTGAGCATTGGCGTGCAAGGTGGCATCCTCAGCGAGAAGTTCAAGGCCAGCGGCCTGGATTTAGAGAACAGCAACGACCCCGCCTTCAGCAAAACCGACGCCAACGGAGTAGCCATCGACTTGTCTGCCGGACTATACTACACGCACGGCCAGTGGTATGCCGGAGCCTCTGTCCAGCACCTCACAGCACCACAGATAGAACTGGGCGACCGCTCTATCCTGAACATCAGCAGAGCATATTATTTGACAGCAGGATACAATATTCAGCTACGCAATCCGTTATTGTCAATACACCCCTCTGTGTTGGCACACACCGATGGCACCAGCCACCGTGTGAACGTGACGACACGTCTGAAGTACACGCACGAGAAGAAGATGATGTACGCGGGAGTGGGCTACAGCCCTTCCAACTCGGTGACAGCGCTCATCGGCGGTTTCTTTCACGGCATCACGATAGGTTACAGCTACGAAATCTACACGTCGGTACTGAAGATTGGCAACGGCTCGCACGAGCTCTTTGTGGGTTACCAGACTGATCTGGTATTCCAGAAGAAAGGACGCAACCGCCATCAGAGCGTACGCATACTCTAATTGATAATAGATAATTGATAATTGAGATATGAAAAAATTACTTAGTATAGCACTTTGCGCCACAATGGCGATGCTGCTGTCTGGCTGTTTCGGCAGCAAGATGGCATCAGCGTCCGGTGGCGAGGTGACGGGTGTCAGCGGCCGTGCCTTCAGCGAGCCTGCACCTTACGGTATGACACTGATCAAACGTGGTCACCTGCGTATGGGTATCGACAAACACGACTCCCTATGGGGTAAGCAGACGCCCGTACGCGACATCTCAGTAGAGGGTTTCTGGATGGACGAACGTGAGGTTACCAACTCCATGTACCGCCAGTTTGTCAACTATGTACGCGACAGCATTCTTCGCGAGCGTCTGGCAGATCCTGCCTACGGTGGCGACGAGACGTACAAGATTGAGGAAGACAAGAACGGCGACCCCGTGAAGCCTCATCTGAATTGGAAGAAGCAACTGCCCCGCAAGCCCAACGAGGACGAGCAGCGTGCCATCGAGAGTCTGTACACCACCAATCCGGTGACGGGCGAGAAGATGCTCGACTGGCGCCAGATGAACTATCGCTACGAAATCTACGACTATACGGAGGCTGCCAAGCGCAAGTATCGCGACACTCACGAAGAACGCGTGCTGAATACGGACGTGCGCCCCAACGCCAACGAGCAGATATGGATCTCGAAGGACACTGCCTACATCAATGACGAGGGTCAGATTGTCCGTGAGACCATCAACCGTGAACATACGGGACCATGGGACTTCCTGAACACATACATCGTGAACATCTATCCCGACACGACCTGCTGGGTCAACGACTTCCCCAACGCTGACAACGAGAGCTACATGCGCTACTACTTCTCCAATGCCGCCTACAACGACTACCCCGTTGTGGGTGTAACGTGGGAACAGGCCAACGCATTCTGCGCCTGGCGTACGGAGTACCTGCTGCGTGGCCTGGGTGCCGCAGCACGCTATGTGCAGCGCTACCGTCTGCCGACAGAGGCTGAGTGGGAGTATGCTGCCCGTGGCAAAGACCAGAACGAGTTCCCCTGGGACAATGAGGACGTAGCCAGCGGCAACGGTTGTTTCTATGCCAACTTCAAGCCAGACAATGGTAACTATACCAAGGACGGCAACCTGATTACCAGTCGCACGGGCATCTATAGCTCTAACAGCAATGGTCTGTATGACATGGCAGGCAACGTGGCCGAGTGGTGCTCAACCATTTATACCGAGGCTGGTGTAGAAGCCATGAACGACATCAACCCGCAGCTGAGCTACAACGCTGCCAAGGAAGACCCCTACCGCCTGAAGAAGAAGTCGGTACGCGGTGGTTCATGGAAAGACCCCGAGAGCTACATCCGCTCCGCATGGCGCTCGTATGAATATCAGAACCAGCCTCGTTCGTACATCGGCTTCCGCTGTGTGCGCTCGTTAGCTAACACCACCAGTGACAAGATTAAAGTAAAGAAAGGAAAGAAGTAATGACCGTATACAGCAAATTCAATTTCGTCTACCGCTTGCAGAAGTGGATGGACAGTGTGGCAGGACAGACCTTCCTGAACTATGCCTACTCGTGGGGTGCCTCTATCGTTATCTTGGGTACGCTGTTTAAGCTGACCCACCTGCCAGGTGCCAACTTCTTCCTGTTCTTGGGTATGGGCACTGAGGTCTTCGTGTTCTTTATCTCAGCCTTCGACCGTCCCTTCGACAAGACGACCGACGGTATGGATCTCGACATCCACATGGAAGAAGGAGAAGATGCTCCTGCCGTTGGCGCGGGCAACGTTGCTCCTGCTGTTGCCGGTGGTGGCACTATTGTCATCAATGGCGGTGGCGGTACAATTGGCGGTGTTGTTGGCAATGGCGACGAAGCTGCCCGTTGGGAGGGTGGTCCCGCTAACAGTGGTGCTGAAGGCGGTACTATCAGCTTTGCCGGTGGCGTAGTTGGCGGCGGCGGCACAGTGGTCAGCGGTGGCGGTACGGTTGTCAGCGGCTCTCCCGCTGACGTTGTTCCCACCATGGGCGACGAGATGAAGGAGGCTACCTCTAACTATATCGACGAGCTGAACCGACTGACGGAGATGCTCGCTGAGGTTTCGGCCCAGAGCCAGCGCCTGACGCGCGACTCCGAGGAGATGGAGAACCTGAATCGCACACTGACAGGCATCAGCCGCGTCTACGAGATGCAGCTGAAGAGTGCCAGCGCCCAGATTAGCACCATCGACGAGATCAATGAGCAGACACGCCACATGGCTGAGCAGATTGTAGAGCTGAACAAGATTTATGCTCGCATGATTGAGGCCATGCAGGTGAGAAGTCAGATGTAAGAAGTAAGAGGTAAGATATGGCAATCAAGAAAAGACCGGTTTCTCCGCGCCAGAAGATGATTAACCTGATGTACGTCGTACTGATGGCGATGCTGGCACTGAACGTCTCCAACGAGGTGCTCAACGGCTTCTCCATTGTGGAGGAGAGCCTGAAGCGCACCACGATGAATGCTACCAAGGAGAACCAGGCCATCTATGACGACTTTGCCGAGCAGATGAAGAAGAACCCGCAAAAGGTGAAACAGTGGTTCGACAAGTCACAGCAGGTCAAGGAGATGAGCAACAAGCTCTACAAGTTGGCTGAAGAACTGAAGGTAGCTATCGCCATCGAGGCAGATGGCAAGGATGGTGACCCACGCGACCTGCGCAACAAAGAAGACCTGGAGGCTGCCAACCAGATTATGCTGTCACCCAGCCGTGGGCGTGGCAAGGAACTCTATAACGCCATCAACAACTACCGTGCCAAGATGCTCAACATGGTCAACGACTACCATCTGAAGCAGATGATAGCATCGAACCTGACCACCGAGATTCCTAAGAATGCTCACGCAATGGGTAAGAACTGGCAAGAGTATATGTTCGAGTCGATGCCTGCCGCTGCTGCCGTCACGTTGCTCTCTAAGTTGCAGAACGACGTGCGCTATGCAGAGGGCGAGGTGCTGCATACGCTGGTCAGCAACATCGACGTCAAGGATATTCGCGTCAATGCCCTCAACGCCTTCGTCATTCCAAACTCGCAGACCATTGTTCGCGGTGACAAGTTCGCGGCACACATCGTGATGGCTGCCGTCGACACCACCCAGGTGCCGCAGATATTCATCGGTGGCAAAGAGATGAACCTGCCCAACGGACTCTATGAGACTATCACCAGCCGTACGGGCGACTTTACGCTGAACGGACATATCCAGATGGTGAATGGTAATGGTGAAATCATCAAGCGAGAGTTTGAACAGAAATATACGGTGGTAGACCCGTCAGCAACGGTCAGCGCCGACCTGATGAATGTGCTCTATGCAGGTTATTCGAACCCGCTGAGCGTATCAGTGCCTGGCGTACCTGTCAACAAGGTACAGGCCACAATGACGGGAGGCACGCTGCAACCCGTAGGTCCTGGTCGCTACATTGCCCGTCCTACGGCTGTCGGCCAGAACGTAACGATTACGGTGACCTCTACCAATACGGGCCGTGCCCAGCAGATGGGCCAGTTCACGTTCCGCGTGCGCCGTCTGCCCGATCCCACCCCATACATTGCTATGAAAGACGAGAGTGGTTCGCCCATACGTTATAAAGGTGGCGGATTGTCCAAGGCTCAGCTGATGTCGGTCGACGGCATTGGTGCAGCCATCGACGATGGTATCCTCGACATTGGCTTCAAGGTAGTATCGTTCGAAACCGTCTTCCATGACAACATGGGTAACTCCGTACCAATGGTAGGCGATGGTGACAGATTCTCTGCTCGCCAAAAAGACACTTTCCGCAAGTTGCCGCGCAACCGCCGTTTCTATATCACCGGTGTTGTGGCCGTCGGTCCTGATGGCATACAGCGCAGACTGAAGAGTGCTATGGAGGTAATTGTTAAGTGAACCACGAATTTCACGAATTAAACGAATATATTACGATATGAAAAGAGTATTGTTCTTATTGATGATAACGTTGATGGCTGGAAGCGCAATGGCTCAGCCCAAGGCTCGTCGCCAGCAGCAAACACAGCAGCGTTCTGGCCAGAAGGGTAATCAGAAGCAGACACAGCAGAGTCAGGGCATGTCGATGCGTGCCCGTCTGATGTTCCCCACGGCTATTGACATGCCAGAGGATGTGGTGTGGCGTCGCGATATCTATCGTGAGATTGATTTGAGCAAGGATGCCAATGGCGGACTGTATTATCCTGTAGAGCCCATGGATCGTCAGGTCAACTTGTTTACCTATATCTTCAAGTTGGCTATCAATGGTTATATTCCTGTTTACGAGTATCGCTTGGATGGTAATGAGTCGTTCACTGATTCGTCTCGTGTGGATATTAGAACCGTGCTCGACAACCAGAAAATCCTCTATCAGGAGAAAGATGGTAAGATACGTGTAGAAAACAGCGACATCCCATCGGCTGAGGTTAAGCTCTACTATCTGAAGGAGAGCGCCTACTATGATCAGGCCAACTCTAGTTTCCACCGTAAGGTGTTAGCCATCTGTCCTGTAATGTATCGTGAGAGTGATTATAGCAGTTTGTCATCAGATGATGCTTTTGATAGCAGTTCTTTGTCATCTAAAAGTGATGATGTTAGTTCGCTGTCTAAGTATCCTCTCTTCTGGGTGAAGTACTCCGATCTGGAGCCTTATCTCAGTCGCCAGACGGTGATGACCAGCAATCTCAACAATGCTGCCACCATGTCGATGGACGACTACTTCACACTGAACCGCTACGAGGGCACCATCTACAAAACCAACAACATGCTGGGCAAGACGCTGGCACAACTCTGTGAAGGCGACACCACCAAACTGACTGCTGAGCAGAAGCGCATCGAGGCCGAACTGAAGACTTTCGAGCAGAACATCTTTGGCGACAAGCACCGCAAAGACTCGCTCGACTCTATTGCCAAGCTTGATCCGCGCGACCTCAAGGCTGCCAAGAAGGCCAAGCGTAAGAGCACTGCCCGCAGCAGTTCCGCAAGAGTCAAGAAGAGCAGCAATAAGAAGAGCTCTTCTGCTTCATCAGGCACTGCTCGCATGTCCGTACGTCGTGAGCGCCATTAAAAAAATGGCATTTTTGTTGGAAATGTCAGAATAAATGCTTACTTTTGTCCCCAGATACAAGTAAAACCATTTTAAAACAATCGATTATGAAAAAATTATTTGCTGTAGTGCTGATGGCTGTTGCCTTCGCAATGCCTTCAAAAGCACAGTTTAGCTGGGGTATCCAGGCTGGTCTGAACATGTCAAATGTTTCTGTTAAAGATGCTGCTGACAATGTTGGTGGTGCTATCGAGAGCCGCACAGGTTTCTTCGTAGGTCCGACTGTAAAGTTCTCTCTTCCCATTGTTGGTCTGGGCATCGACGCTTCTGCTCTCTACGACCAGCGTGAAGGTAAGGCAGGTGATGAGACTGTTAAGGCACAGTCTATTCAGATCCCCATCAACTTACGCTATGGTATTGGTCTGGGCTCTGTTGCCGAGGTATTCGCCTTTGCAGGTCCCCAGTTCGGTTTCAAGCTGAGTGGCGACAAGAACTATGGTGGAGTTTCTGACTGGACTTTGAAGAGTTCAAACTTCAGTGCCAACATCGGTATCGGTGCTACCATCCTGAGCAAGCTGCAGGCCAAGCTGAACTACAACATTGCTCTGGGTACAACTGGTGAGTTTGAGAGCGTCAGCCAAACAGTCAAGCAGGTTGCCGACGCTAAGTTCAACGCTTGGCAGGTCTCTCTGGCTTACTTCTTCTAAGAAGTCAATCGACAAACCATAAGAATAAGTGCCCAGCGCAAGGCGTTGGGCACTTATTCTTTTTCTATCATCTCAGCCGGAAGTGTTTACTTACTCGTGCGGTTGATATAGTCCAGGATGATATCAACGGCATCGTCCTCACTCAGGTCGTCCATCGAGATGACAAGCTGATAGTTGCGCGTATCATAGCGCGACGTATCCTCATACTTCTTGATATAGGTCTCGCGACTGGAGTCCATCTTGGCTATGATGTCACGAGCCTCCTTCTCGTTGACGTTCTGTCGGCGCATGACACGCTGCACACGGTGCTCTAACGAAGCCTGAATGAAGACATTCAGGTGGTTGGGCCACTCGCGGAACACCATGAAGCCCGTACGACCTGCTACCACACACGAAGACTGTGAGGCCAGTTCCTGCAGGATGTGCTTCTCGGTCTCAAAGATGCTGGCATTGTCCAGCTTCACCTCGGCCTCCATGGGCATGGCTGCACTGTTGACCAGTGTGTTATAATAGTTGTTGATGTCGTTCCACCACGACTTCTTCTGCGCCTTGATTTCCTCGATGCGCTCCTTGGAGAGGCCGAATTTCTGTGTCAGACCGTTAATAATAGCCTTGTCATAGTACTTCACACCCAACTTCTCGGCCAGCTTGCGGCCAACAGTACGACCACCAGTTCCTACTTCACGGTTGATGGTGACAACGAATTTCTCATTTTTGTTCATAGTCGTATAATAATGATTCTTATTTTGTCAGTTATCAGTAATCAGGCTGTAAAGGTATGACTTTTTTTGCAAAACACAAAACAATTCGCCGTTTTTTCGACTTTCAAAAGTTGTATTCTCTCACTACTTCTGCAGAGCCTGCAGATTTTGGCTTGTTACTGCGTGGTATTTAAAAAAAAGTTTGTACCTTTGCAGAAGTTGAGTGTCATCAGCTAATCTGATGTTTAAAAAAACGCAAAAGCTAAGCATGAATAGAAAATCATTATGGCTGTTGCTCTTTTCCTTGCTGTGCCAGACCATGGTCTATGCACAAATAAGCATGGGTAATCCGAGAGAGAAGTTCAGCATGACGGCCTCTATAGACGGAGTAGGCAATTCCAACTACACGTGGGACACGGACAATGACCAGGACGTAGCTGATGGGCGTATGACACGTCATATGAACGTCAAGTTGAGGTCGAGTATCAAGTTGGTGTCGGGACTGATGGGTTCCGTCAGCATACAGCCGTTCTACAACTATAGCACAACACGGCTGAATACAGACTGGAGAGGGGGCACTGTTCTCTTCGACTTTCCCCAAGAGCACCACCACTTTGGTGCCACGCTATCGGCATCGATGAATATGATGCTGGGAAGCAGAGAGAAGGGCAAGCCCATAACACTCATCATCACTGGTACGCCCAACTTCTCGGAGAACGGCTTTGAACAGTGGTCAGCAATTGGAGGAGCCATCGTCCACGTCACCCGCAGCGAGAAGACCTATCTTGGTTTGGGTGCCGGTGTACTCATCGGCACTGCCATAGGATGGCCTCTTTGGCCTCTGTTCATCTACCGCCATCAGTTCAACAAACGATGGAGCATTAATGGCATGGCGGCCAACTGGATGCTAAGCTACCAGACATCGCCTCAATTAAGACTGTCGGGCGGTATGGAGCTTGTTTCTGACAAGATATATTTCCGTCCACAAGACGAGCGACTGCCGCGCAAGGCATCCTTCGACCTCATCTCCGAGCGCATAGGACTCTATGCCAACTGGCAGACCACCAAGGAGTTGTCGATGGAGCTGAGCGCTGGTGTCAACTATCCCTTCTATGGCCGTATCAGGGCTGTCAACGATTCACACATATACATGAAGCTGAAAGCTGACCCGAAGCCTTTCGTCCAGCTGAAGCTGAACTACAATCTGTCGAAGGAGCATCGTCAAGAGAAGAAATAACCAATTCCTCTGTTCGAAAAAAGGAATCTGTCTGAGACCAGGAACGTAACCATGCCTAATACACCCACGAGACTGCTGTTCCCGTCTGCGTATTAGCTGTATTTACATAAAATTCTCTAGAGAATTTCTTGCTGCTACAGCTAATACGCGAAAAAGTGATACTACTTTCTGAAAATTCCGGAAAAGTCGTACAGCCTTTTCACCATCACAGCAATCCTTTAAAAAGCATCCGTGTTCACACAGTGTTCGCAAAACAAAAAAATCAGCAACTCGAATATCTTCTAAGTTGCTGATTATTAATGTGGACCAGCCAGGGCTTGAACCTGGGACCTCCAGATTATGAGTCGGTTTTGCACATATTTCATGAAATTGCAAATAATGTTAAAGCACTGAAAATAAACGCTTTAATATGTTTGACTATTTCCAAGAATTTCGTAAATTTGCAGCAGTTTTCGGGCGTAAAGGTCACCTGAAGGTCACCCCAAATGACAACCGACTATAGTCTGTAAGCCCGATAAAATAAGGACTTTTTAAAGAGCAACGTCATGAAATTAGAGAAAAATAAGGCAATAAAAGACCAAAATATGGCTTCTAACACCACGTCTAAAGGTAGCCGAGGCGAGAAATGCTTGGCAAAATTCACATCCTCCAACGGAAGTGTTTTTGGTTCATTGATTCTTGATATACGCAAGGCTGGCGATTATAGTCAGCCCTTACCTGTTGCAGTTAGGATTGCCTATGAGGGCAAGAAGGCTTTTCTCAGAGTTGGCGAGAAATATACGATGGAAGAGTGGATTCAACTCTGCGATTATGAGAAAGCTGGAAGAAGGATTCAGCTGGCAGAACGGAATGAACTGAAAGCATTGATGGATAAAGTCAAAGAACTGACAAACCAACTTATCAGCGAAGGTACTTTCTCTATCAAGCGGCTTCAGGACCGTTATCAAGGGAAGAAAGATGACACGACGAGTATTTACCGGATTTGGGACGAATATCTTCAAGAGAAAATTGACAGTGGCAAGGCTGGTACCGCAAGAGTAGGCAAGGATGTAAGAAACAGGTTTGTCAAAGACAATGGTGAGCACGTTGAATTTAGCGACATTGACAGTTCGTTCATACAGAAATGGACAGAAACGATGAAGAAAGACGAACTGAGCGTCACCTATATTGGTATCGTACTGCGCACGTTCCGTACCATCGTCAACATAGCCATCAATCGAAATCTGATAAATGGCAGCACTAAGGAGATGTTTAAGGATTCTGGCTATAACAAGAAGACGAGTCGCAAACATGAATTCCTCGATGTGACAACGATGAGCCAACTTTATGACTTCTGGGAGAAGAAAGAGGCGAAGGATGACAAAGGTAGAGAACTCTATCCTCCAAAGGCGAAGTATGCTCTGTTTCGCGACCTTGGCCTATTCCTCTTTATGTATCTTGGTGACGGGCAGAACCTGGCTGACACGCTACGCTTGGAATATGACGGATGGTATTTTGCTACTCATGGAAAGCAATTGCGATTTCTCCGGCATAAGACAAGGGATCGCAATGAAGATGCCAGCGAGGTTATTTTCCCTGTTACACCCGAAATCAAGAAGATACTCGACAAGTATGCTAACGAGCCTAAACAGGGAAGCCGTGTATTCCCCATTATGAGCCAAGGCATTACTCCTGATAAAGAAATATGGGTCATCCAGCGTTACAACAAATACATCCGCAAGCATATGGAGATTGTTGCCAAACTTCTTGGTCTGGAACAACTGCCTACACCTACATGGGCGCGACACAGCTTTGCCACGAACCTGAATAACTCTGGTCGCGTACCTTATAAATATATAAGTGACAGTATGGGACACAGCAGTAGTGGGGACATCACCTCAAACTATATAGGAACATACCCATTGGAGAAGATGCTGGAATACAATGCCTACCTTCTCAATGAAAACGGAGGAAAGAGCAGTAGTGCA
>OMQN01000072.1 GCA_900313235.1 uncultured Prevotellaceae bacterium
CAAACTTCTTATCCTTATTATATGCTGCCAGGAAGTGCTGCAGTGAGTCGCGCAGACCCTCGTTATACTTGTTGGTCTCGTTGGCCAACTCGTTCTCCAAACGAGCCTGCAACTCCTGGAGGCTCTGCTGCTGGCGCTGGATGGCTGCCTGCTGACTCTCGGCCTGCTCACGACTGGTGAAACCGTTGTTCTGCAATTTCTGCTGGAAGTTGGCTGCTGCGTTCTGCAGGGCCTGACCCTTCTGGTTCAGTGTATTACGGGCATTGGTGCTCTTCTTCTGCAGAATGAGGGTAAACTCTTTGCAGAACTCGTACTGAGTCATCAGCGAGTCAACCTCTACATAAGCAATCTTGACGTTGCCAGTGCTCTCTCCTGCGGCAGCTGCAGCAGGCTGTTCGTCCATCTTGGGGCTTGCGTTGTTGCAAGAAGCCAGTGCTACTACTGCAGCAGCGGCCAGAAACATGTTCTTTTTCATTGTAGTTTTTATTATTTTTTCTTTTCGTTATTCCGTTATTCCGTTATTCCGTTATTTCGAGAGTCTTAAGACTTCTCGTTCACTGCGAAACGGCTCTTGCGGCGCATCTCGCGGTCTTGGTCCATCACGCAGTGGATGCCACGGTCACGCATGGCCTGACTGTCGTGGATATGCTGCGACGAGAAGGTTCCATCCTTGCGTGAAAGTACTTTCACCAAGAAAAAAGCCATTCCGATAGCAATTATTAACGTGGTCAATAGCAGTATTTCCATTTAAAATGATTAATTTTGCGGGTGCAAAGTTACAAAGAAAGATTTGACATTAAAAATTTAATATTAAAATAATCATTAAATATGAATAAAAGTGAGTTAAAACCAGCAGTAGTCTTCGAACAATTTGCGAAGATTAACCAGATTCCACGCCCTTCGAAGCGTGAAGAGAAGATGATTGCATACCTGAAAGAGTGGGGCGAGAGCCACGGATTGGCTACCAACGTCGACGAGACGGGTAATGTTATTATCCGTAAACCTGCCACGCCAGGTATGGAGAACCGTAAGACCGTTATCCTGCAGAGCCACATGGATATGGTGTGTGACAAACTGGTGGACTATCAGATTGACTTCGACAACGACCCCATCAAGACCTACATCGATGGTGAGTGGCTGACTGCCGAAGGTACCACACTGGGTGCCGACGATGGTATCGGCTGTGCGATGGAACTGGCGCTGTTGGAGAGCAACGACATCGAGCATGGTCCTATCGAGTGCGTCTTTACGCGTGATGAAGAGACTGGTCTGACGGGTGCTGAGGGTATGAAGGCCGGTTTCATGACTGGTGACTACCTCATCAACCTTGACTCAGAGGACGAGGGCGAGATATTCGTCTCTTGTGCCGGCGGTCGTAATACTACCGCTAGGTTCAGCTTCCAGCGCACTGAGGTGCCCGCAGGCTATTTCTTTATGCGTGCCCAGCTGAAAGGACTCGTCGGTGGTCACTCTGGTGACGACATCAACAAGCAGCGTGCCAATGCCATCAAGCTGTTGGGTCGTTTCCTGTTCCAGACCATCAACCGCTACGAGGGTGTCCGTCTGGCTCAGTTCAATAGCGGTAAGATGCACAATGCCATTCCTCGCGATGGTATGTTTGTCATCGCTGTTCCCAACGCACTGAAGGAGAATGTCAAGGCCGATTGGAACGTCTTTGCTGCTGAGGTGGAGGAAGAGTTCTGCGTCACCGATACACAGATGGTATGGGCGATGGAGTCTACCGATGCCGAGCCCGTCATCGAGAATAGTGTGGCCCGCAACTTCATCTATGCCCTGCAGGCTGTCGACAATGGCATCTATGCCATCTGTCAGGACCCCGCATTGAACGGTATGGTGGAGACCTCTAGCAATATCGCCAGCATCGAGACGGTCGATAATGCTATCAATATCGTCTCTTCGCAGCGCTCTAACGTGATGTCGAACCTCGACAATATGTGTGCCACCATTGAGGCTTGCTTTGCTCTGGCTGGTGCTGAGGTGAAACACTCTGATGGCTATCCTGCCTGGAAGATGCGCAGCCATAGCGACCTGCAGCGCATCGTCAAGGAGTCGTATGTCAAGCTGTTTGGCAAGGAGCCCATCGTGCGTGGCATCCATGCCGGTCTGGAGTGTGGCCTGTTCTCTGAGCGCTATCCCAACCTCGACATGGTATCGTTCGGTCCTACGCTGCGCTTTGTGCATACTCCTGAGGAACGTCTGCTCATTCCTACGGTGCAGATGGTATGGGATCACCTGCTTGACGTACTGAAGAACATTCCCCAGAAATGAAGAATGCACGCCACACTTCGACCTTTAGGTTGAAGAGCCTTATATATATAATAGGTGTAATGCTGTTGCTGGCTGCTTGTGGTCAGCAACAGCGTGCCAAGTCTGTTGTTAAGGACTTTATGGAGACCTACCAGCAGGGCGATATCGACTATTTGGAGTTCTCGGACGTAGACTCCACCAAGATGCTGAGCGACTCCCTCATCAATGCCTTGCAACAGCAGGCAGGCAAGAAGGTGAGCTTCCAGAAACGTAACAGTACGACACTGCTATTGATTCGTGCTAAGTATCTGTTGGACGATGATACCTGCAGCACAACCTTCTACCTCGACCCCTCAACCATGGGTGTGGTAGCCTGCAAGCAGAACTGAATAATACGGAGCATGGGCTGTGCTCCGTATTATTTTTTCTATTTTTTTTGCTATCGCTGCAATGTTTTGATATTTCCTGTCGTATATATAGACAGAAGGACATAAAAAGATGATAACCGAAACCGACATAAACCTCCTGCAGGGACTGAGGCAACAAAGTCCCCAAGCACAACAGCAGACACTCGAGCGCTATGGCCGCGATGTCTTTGCCCAAGTGGTAAGACTCGTTACCGTTGTCGAGAATGCTGAGGAGGTCTATCAGGACGTGTTCATCAAGGTCTTTAGGAACATCGGGCAGTATGACGCAGAGAAGTCGTCGCTGAGAACATGGATATCGCGCATCGCCTACAACGAGTCTATCACATTCCTGCGCCACAAACGTCTGCCGATGGTCTACTATGAAGACCGTGATGGAGAGGCCGAAAGACTGTCGGACGCAGAGGTGGAGGCCAGCTTCGGACAACCCAATCCAGAAACGGTACAACTGATCAGGGCCGCCCTGCAACATCTGCCACCCGACGAGAGAGCCATCATCACGATGTTCTACTATGAAGAGATGAGTCTGAAAGACATTGCTTACGTGACAGAGTCGTTACCCACAACGGTAGCCTCGAAGCTAAGCAGAACGAGAAAGAAATTATATAAAATTATTAAAATGTTACAGTCATGAATGAGGAGCAGCTAAACACATTACGACAGCAGGATATCAATCTGCGTGATGCCATCCGTATGGACGAGATGGAGCGTCCTCAGATGCCTGCCGACCTCAATGCCCGCCCAGCGTCGTCGCATGCTGTGGCCCTGGATAGCAGCAGCCTGTGTGGCAGCCGTCATCGCTGTCTACCTGACACCACCGAAAGATTTTGTTGGCGAAGTGAATGAGGCACCAGTCGTCGCTGCCAAGGTAGAACAGCCTGCCGCAGAACCCGCGCAGACCGTTGCTCCACAGCCGGAAGTGCAACCTGTACAAGCTCCCGTTAAGCGCATCGTTGCCAAGGTGCAGCCCAAGAAGAGCGAGACACCCAGCGTGGTGCCACAACAGGAAGAACCTGCTACGACAGAACAACTCTTGGCACAGGAAACGAAGCCTGCTGAGAAGAAAGTAGATGAGAAGTCTGTGACGCTGACTGAGCGCGACATCCCCATCACTCGTCCAGAGAACTACAAATATACTCCAGAGGAAATCGCCCTCATGAAGAAGCAGGCCAACGAGGCCTACATGAAATGGGTGGAACTGGAGTTAGAGATAGCAAAAAACAATTTAGAACAAACAGCCCAAAATCAATAATTATGAAACGTTTATTCATCATGCTGCTCATTGCTTGCAGCGCCTTTACAACCGTTAGTGCCGATTCTGCTGCTACCCCGCAGAAGAAGGCAAAGAGCGTTGTCAAAGATCTGGAAGGTATCATCGCATTTTATGCTAAAGAGGGAAGCGAGACAACGTCCATTACAAAAAATCCTGAAACAGGTCTTATTGAGTCAAGTGTACGCATCGTGCCATTCACCTGCGAAAAAGAAGACCTGTGGGCCATACCCATCGGTTTTCGCGCAGATGAGCCTTTGTCGTATCAGTATATGCACCTGCAGCCAGGCAGTACAGAACTATTCGACCTGAAGGTGGTGACTAACAACGGACAGAAGAGCAAGAATGTACGTATTCGCATCAATTCTAAGCAGGAGATGTGGTTCATGTGCTGTAAGAACCCTGATAATCCTCAGTTGCGCGATGCATACGCCATCGTGTGGGAAGAAACCAAGGATAATCATGTCGCGGGCACCGTCTTTATGATTACCTCGCTGCGTCCTGACATGTACGAGAAAAACATGAGCAGTGCAGGTCTCATAAGTGACAATCAGAACACCTTCACGATTGACGGACGTGTGGGCTATGACCTGAACGATTCCCTTTATGTGGTCTATATGGCCGATTCAGCTGAAGAACTGGACAATGTGGCTGACGATGCCTATGTCGCAACGATGCCTGTGGTGAACAAACGCTTCAGCTTCAGTGTGCAGCTCGACAAGCCCAAGGTGGGTCGTATCCGTACCGTGATGCCCGATGGCTCGCTCTGCAAGTTATGGACGAACCTCGACTTTGTGCCTGGCGAAACGTACCGCATCACCACCCACAACGGGTACTACGACGAGGATCGCGACTATGAGCAGCGTGTGGGCCGCCAGTCGGGCAAGAGCCTGCTGAACGATGTTCAAAGACGTGGTGTCGACGACCAGTCAGGAGAGGCTGTCGTAGCAGATGCAGTTCCCGTAGTAGGTGGAAATACTGATGCACGTCAGGACTGGCGAAATTCACTGGCACCACAGTATCAGAAACAACTTCAGCTGAAAAGTGAGGTCATTAGGATGGAAATCGAGAAAATCATGGCCAACTACCAGTTAATTGCAGATGAAATGGAGGGCTTGCGCGATCCATATAAAATCGGCACCATCTTCGAGAAGAATCTGAAGCTGAACAAAGAGTTGGACAAGAAGTTCCAGGATATCATCAAATTCGCCAAGGAGTGTCATTGTCCTGCCAGTCAAATGCCAGAATTATATAAGGAGATTTTGAAATTCTATACCGAGCAGAATAAGGGTGTTAATGAGTTCTATAAGGAATTCGGCTATAGTCGCGAAACGAAGGCTGCCCGTAAACTTCAGGAGTACCTCACCAAGCAGACGGAGAAATACCTGAAAGACTTGGAGAAGAGTTTGATAGAATAGTATACGAAATGAGAGAGGTTGCTGCCTCTCTCATTCTTTTTGTTATATGCGCTCCACCTGCTTCACACCCCTCACGGTGCGAAGCTTTTTCATGAGTGCTTCCAGTCGGGTGTTGTCGTCAATCATGATGGTCAGGTTGCCGCTGAACAGTCCGTCGTGAGAGTCGATGTTGATGCTTCGCAGTATCAGTTTCTCGTCGCGCGAGATGATGTTTGTCAGGTTGTTCACGATGCCGATGTCGTCGTTGCCGATGATGCGCAGCGTGATGGCATACTGCGAGGCACCCTTTCCGCTCCATCTCGCCTTGACGATGCGGTAGCCAAAGCGCTTCTTCAGCTCTGGGGCGTTGGGACAGTCCTCACGGTGTATCTTGATGCCGCCATTGATGGTGACAAAGCCAAACACCTTGTCGCCATAGATGGGCTGACAGCAGCGTGCCAGCTGGTAGTCGATGCCTTTCAGGTTGCGGTCGATGACCAGCACGTCGTCAGCCATCTGGTTGGTGGCTACCGAGTGCTTCGAGTTCTCCAGCACGAAGTTGGCAGCGCTCTCAGCCACGTTATTGCCCGTAACGGGCTGGTCGCCCTGTTGCAGTTCTATGTATTTCTCGATGATCACGGCAGGGTCTAACTCGCCATTCGCCACCTGACGGTAGAAGTCGCTGACCTCCTTGAATCCTAACTTGCGGATGAGCAGCTGCATGATGCTGTCGTCCATCTCCAACTTACGGTTCTTGAACTTTCGTTCCAGCATCTCCTTGGCAAAGAGCCCTTCCTTGACCTGCGTCTCCTTCAGTGCCAGACGAATCTTCGAGCGTGCTCGCGAGGTCTGGGCAATGTTCAGCCAGTCCTGCTTAGGCTTCTGGTTGGCACTGGTCATAATCTCCACCTGGTCGCCGCTCTGCAGTGGCTGGCGGATGGTTACAACCTTGCCGTTGATGCGGGCACCCGTACACGCACTGCCCACCTTTGAGTGGATATGGTAGGCGAAGTCGAGGACAGTGGCACCCTTGGCAAACTTAAACAGGTCACCCTTGGGCGTGAATACAAACACCTCGTCTTCGTAGAGGTCCATCTTAAACTGGTCCATCGCCTCCATGCCGTCACTGGTCTCCAGCATCGAGCGGATATTGGTAAGCCACTCATCCAGTCCCGACTCGCCCTTCACACCTTTGTAGCGCCAGTGGGCGGCAACGCCTCGTTCGGCAATCTCGTCCATGCGCTCTGTGCGAATCTGTACCTCTACCCATTTCTGCTCTGGTCCCAGCACGGTGATGTGCAGCGACTCGTAGCCATTGGACTTCGGCACGCTCAGCCAGTCGCGCAAGCGCTTGGGGTTGGGTTGGTACATGGAGGTGACAATGGCAAAAGCCTGCCAGCATTGCATCTTCTCCTTTTCAATAGGGGTGTCTATGATGATGCGGATGGCGAAGAGGTCGTAGACGCCCTCGAAGGGACACTTCTGCTTCTTCATCTTCTGCCAGATAGAGTGTATCGACTTGGTACGCCCCTTGATGTGAAACTTGATGCCAGCCTCCGTAAGTCGCTGACTGATAGGGCCGATAAAGCGCTCGATGTAAGCGTCGCGGCTCTTCTTCGTCTCGCTCAGCTTTCCCTTGATATGGTAATAGGCGTCGTGCTCCAGGTATTTCAGCGACAGGTCTTCCAACTCGCTCTTCAACTTATACAGTCCCAACTTGTGAGCCAGTGGCGCATAGAGATAGGCGGCCTCCTGCGACACCTCGTGCTTGGCACCATCGTTGTCTGTATCTTTTATCTGTCGCATCAGGTTCACGCGGTCAGCTATCATAATCAGAATGACGCGCATGTCCTCGGCAAATGACAGTAGCAGGTTGCGGAAGTTCTCTGACTCGATGACGGGATTCTTCTGGTAGAGCTCCTGGATGCGCTGCAGACCGTGCAGTATGCGGGCTACCGACTCCCCGAACTGGTCTTTTACCTCGTCGATGGTCATCAGTCCTTCCTCCACGCTGGGGCGTAGCAGTACTGCTAACACGCTGTCGCGCTTAAGACCAATCTCGTCAACAACCAGCTGAGCAGTTTGGAAAGAGAGTAGGATAGGGTTCAGGCCGAACACGTTGCGTTGCAGTTTTTGGGTATCCAGGGCTTGCAGCATGTCTTGGCGCATGCGTTCCTCGTCGCCTTCGTGCATCGTCGGCGCTATTCCTTCGCGTATCTTCTGGTAGAGTGCCAGTGTCTCTTCCTTTTCCTCTGTGGTAAATTCCAGTATCTCTGTCATGCTTCGTATCTCGATTTAAAAAAGAGAGCCGAGGCTCTCTTAGGTTTTTGTCGTTTAATTGCTGCAAAGATAGTGAAAAAATAATAAACTGCAAATAATTTCTTTTATTTTTTGTGATATGTGTTGTAAAAAAATAAAAAAAACTGTACCTTTGCAGAAACTATGGAACAAAGACATACCCGTGAAGAGAAAATGGAGGCCTTTGGACGTATGCTCGATGTGCTGGATGCACTGCGCGAGAAATGTCCGTGGGACCGCAAGCAGACCAATGAGAGTCTGCGCCCCAACACGATAGAAGAAACCTACGAACTCTGCGATGCGTTGATGAAGAACGATGTAGAGGATGTCTGTAAGGAACTGGGCGACGTGTTGCTGCATATTGCCTTCTATGCCAGGATTGGTGAGGAGAAGTCGCAATTTGATATAGCGGACGTTTGCAACCATCTGGTTGACAAGCTAATATACCGTCATCCGCACGTGTATCATCCTTCACAGATTGGTGCCAAGAATCCTCGTCCGCTGCCTTATGGCGAGAACGAAGAGGAGCGCGAGTTTGCCAAGGTGAACAACGTGGAACAGGTGCTCGACAACTGGGAGCAAATCAAACAGAAAGAGAAGGGTGGCAACAAAACCGTGCTGGCTGGTGTGCCTGCTGCGCTGCCCTCGCTCATCAAGGCTTATCGCATCCAGGACAAGGCGCGTCATGTTGGTTTCGACTGGAAGGACCGCGAGGATGTGTGGGACAAGGTTCGCGAGGAACTTGGCGAATTGGAGGCTGAGTTGCAGCGCGACGACAAACAGCATGCTGAAGAGGAGTTAGGCGACTTCCTGTTCTCTGTCATCAATGCCGCCCGTCTTTATAAACTGAATCCCGATAATGCTCTGGAGCATACCAACCAGAAGTTCATTCGTCGCTTCAACTACATCGAACAGCACAGCATCAAGGCGGGACGTCCGCTGACAGAGATGACGCTGGAGGAGATGGACGCGCTGTGGAATGAAGCCAAGGAGGTTGAAAAATTGAAAAAATGAGAAATTGAGATATGAAAAAGATTGGAATCATCCTTATGGTCGCTGCCACTGTGCTGACAATGGGCAGCTGTGGTAACAAGACGGCGGCAGTGCCGTTTGATAATGGTGACTCAGCCAACCAGTCGGTTGACTCTACACTGTATGGTATCTGTGGTGAGGCTACCTCGATGAATATGTTGCAGTTGATTACCGATACGGGCGATACGCTGATGCTTGACATCTCGTATGCCCAGGAACGCAATCATGTGTTTGGCGGTTTGCAGACGGGCGACCGTATGGCTGTCATGCCTAATACCTCGGCAACAGAGGCCACCATCGTCATCAATCAGTCTACGCTGTTGGGCAACTGGGTAATGCCCAATCCTATTGACGGTAGCGACGAGGTGGGCATCAGCATCAAGGAAGGTGGTGTGGCCGAGAGCATCGAACAAGGTTCTATCATCTACCGTACATGGCGTCTGGTAAAAGGTCGCCTGGAGATTGTGCTGGTTCGTGACGGTGCTGCTGATGTGGAGGAGTTGAATATCTACGACATCCAGAAGCTGACTGCCGACTCACTGGTATATAGTGACAGCGAAGAGACCTTCGAGTACAGTCGCCAGAAGCCCAAGGAAACCTATGGTGACGATGTCGTATTGGAAGACGATTCGTTTGACGACTTTAAGATGTAAAAACCTTGGAGCCGTTCAAAATACATATATTGGGTTGTGGCAGCGCGCTGCCTACGCTGAAGCATTTCCCTTCTGCGCAGGTGGTAGAGGTGCGTGGCAAACTGTTTCTCGTGGACTGTGGCGAAGGTACGCAGATACAACTGCGCCGTTCGCGGTTGCGCTTCACGAAGATTAGCGCCGTCTTTATCACCCATCTGCATGGCGACCACTGCTTTGGACTCATTGGTATGTTGAGTACCTTTGGACTGCTGGGACGTACTGCTAAGCTGACAGTATATGCCCCTGCGGAGTTGGCTGACATCCTGCAGCGACAGATAGACTTCTTCTGCCGTGACCTGGACTATGAGGTGGAGTTTGTGCCCGTAGACACGACGCAACAGCGGGTTATCTACGACGACCGCTCGCTGACTGTCGAGACGTTGCCGTTGGAGCATCGGGTACACTGTTGCGGCTACCTGTTCCGTGAGAAACCCTCGCTGCCCCATATCCGTCGCGATATGGCCGACTTCTACGGTATTCCGGTCAGTCAGTTCAATAACATCAAGGCTGGTGCCGGCTGGACCACGGATGAAGGCGAGGAGGTGGCCCACGAACGACTCGTGGAACCTGCCGAAAAGCCGCGCAGCTATGCTTATGTGAGTGACACCCGCTATGTGCCGTCGCTGGCCGACCGACTGCAAGGTGTCAGTACGCTGTATCATGAGAGTACCTATGGCGAGGACAACCTGCTGATGGCGCAGAAGTACAACCATTCCACTGCCCGTCAGGCGGCTCTCATAGCCCGCGAGGCAGGTGTGGGACAGCTGTTGCTGGGACATTACTCGTCGCGCTACGAAAAGGAGGAAATACTCCTCGATGAAGCCCGCGAAGTATTTGAAAACAGTCGTCTGACGAACGAAATGGATGTTTTTGACGTCTGACAGTGACTTTTTTGCATAAAAATTTGGATTTCTCGAAGATATTCCCTATCTTTGCACCAAATAAATTGTTGCGTATGAAGAAATCATTACTCATATTTTCCATGTTCCTCACCCTGATGTTTGCTGTGCCTTCTATGGTAACGGCCGTCACCGTGGCTCCGGGCATTGAAGAATTTGTCGACGAGGACATCACCATTACGGTCAGTGGCAATACCGTTACCGTCAATGGCGCACAGGGTAAGACCTTGGAGGTCGTCTCGCTGACGGGCCGTTGCGTTCTGTCGGAGAAGATTGAGAGTCCTGCGCAGAAGATTGAACTAAATGTACCAAAGGGTTGCTATATCTTAAAAATCGGAAAGGTAGTCAGAAAGGTTTCTGTTCGCTAATCGGACTACTGGCCTTGGCAGTACTGCTCCTAACAGGCTGTGGCAAGGATAACACTTTTAAGAACAAGGAGATAACAATGGAGGCGTTTTCTGATATGAAGGCGCCTGCGTTTGTTTTTGACTTCCAACAGGTAACCCGTCTGATTGCTGAAACCGCCCGCCAGGAGGGTGCTGCAACAGAGTCTGACCGACGCGTGCGAGACTATTACCAGCAGACTGAGCCCCGCCTGTTGTGGGTCGACAGAGCCGGTGTAGACCACCGTGCCGACTCGCTGCTGGCGCATTTGCATCAAGTAGGTGCCATTGGCTTCTCTGAGCATGCCTTCTATGTCGAAGCCATCGAGCGCGACCTGCAACTGATGCGCGACCTGCAGTTTGGTGAGGGCGCTGACGACATCAACCATGTAGCAGCCCGACTGGAATACCATCTCACCAAGGCTTGCATGCGCTACGCTTATGGCTACCGTTATGGCTTTGTCAATCCCTCTTATGTCTTCAACCATCTTGACGAAGACGAGAAGAAAGAAGGCGAGTCGTCCCGCATCGTCCGCTACCGCAGACTCTTCGACGTGGAGATGGATAAGGCTCCTGCTGACTACCATCTGACGGTGATGGACAAGATTGCTAACGACAGCATCGCTGAGTATCTGACGGCCATCGAACCACAGGATAAGTTCTACCACCAGCTGAAGGGTATGCTGAAGGGCGACATCAGCGCTGAACAGCGACAGCGCATACTGAGCAACATGGAACGTACCCGCTGGCGCCTTCAGCGGCCGATACTGGAAGACGGCAAGCGCATCATCGTCAATATTCCGGCCTATCATCTCTATGCCTATGGCGACGACAGTCTGCTGCACATGCGCATCGTCTGTGGCGCCCAGAAGACAAAGACCCCGCTGCTGAGCAGTGAGATAGAGTGGATGGAGGTCAATCCGCAATGGATTATCCCGCAGAGCATTCTGGAGAAGGATGTCGTGCGTCATGCTGGCGACAGTGCCTATTTTGCCCGCAACAGATACAACATCTATGAGCGCGCCACCAACAAGCAGATGGAGATAGCAGAGGTGACGCAGAGCATGCTGCTCAGTGGCAAATACCGCGTAGCCCAGAAGAGTGGCGACGACAACTCGTTGGGCCGACTGGTGTTCCGCTTCAAGAACAGCTTCTCTGTATTCCTGCACTATACCTCCACACCATGGATGTTCAAACGCGATTCGCGTGCCATCTCCCACGGCTGTGTGCGTGTAGAACGCCCTTTCGAATTGGCCCACTACGTGCTTGACAATCCCGACGAGTGGCTGCTTGACCGCATCCGTATCTCGATGGGACTGAGGGCCGAGACCGATCGTGGAAGGAGTTATCTGCGTGCCCATCAGGACGAAGAGGAACATAAGCTGATAGGCTATGTGCCTGTCAAGCCTCATATACCTCTTTATATTATATACTTCACGTTGTGGCCTGACGAGACGGGCGACTTGAAGACGTGGCCCGACGTCTATGGCTATGACCGTGTGATATACGAACACTTGACAATTTACCTGCCATGACCAAAGAAGATGAACAGTTGCTGATGCAACAACTGACAGACCCTAAAAGCCAGCGGAAGGCCTTTGAGCGGTTGGTGCGCGAGTATAGCGAACAGCTCTACTGGCAGGTACGTCGCATGGTGCTCAGTCACGAGGATGCCAATGATGTCATGCAGAACGTCTTCCTCAAGGCCTGGTCGCACCTGGACGACTTCCATCGTGACTCGAAGATTTCTACGTGGCTCTATCGCATAGCCGTCAACGAGAGTCTCGACTTCCTGCGCCGACAGAAGAACCAGATAGTGGTGAGCACCGACGACGGTGGACATAGCGTGTCGCAGACACTGATGGCCGACCGCTATTTTGATGGCGACCACACAGAAGCACTCCTGCAGGAAGCCATCAGTCAACTGCCTGACGTACAGCGCACCGTGTTCAACCTGCGCTACTTCGACGAGATGAAATACAGCGACATCAGCAGGCTCCTCGACACCTCGGAAGGAGCGCTGAAAGCGTCGTACCACATAGCGGTGAAAAAGATTTCAGATTTTTTTAAGTCCCGCGATTAAACTTTTTACAATAACAAACGTCTTAACAATAAAGAAATAAGGAGTATGTCAATGACTAATGAAGAATTATACCTCAAGGAAAGAGTAGGGCAGAAGAATCCCTTCCGTACACCAGAAGGGTATTTCGACCAGTTTACGGCAAATATCATGGCCCAGTTGCCCGAGCGTCAGCCCGTAGCTAAGAAGGTGGCTATGCCTATCCGTCACTGGTTCTATGCTGCTGCCTGTGTCGCTGCACTGGTAGTGACAGCGTTCTCCTTCCACTTCCACGAAGTGTCTAATAGTCAGCAGCAGGCTGCCGTTTCAGAGAGTTATATCGACGAGGCAGCAGACTATGCTATGCTTGACAATATGGATATCTACCAGTTACTGGCAGAGGAGTAAAAAAACAAAAGGAGACTTGACAAGATGAAGAAGATTTTAACCATCAGCCTGTTGCTGATGATGACCATCATGGTGAACGCTCAGGATAATAAGCGTTTCTCGCCCGAGAAATTCGAGGCTGACCTGAGATGCTTCATCACCAAAGAGGCTTCGCTTACCCCTCAGGAAGCAGACAAACTGTTTCCTGTATTTCGTGAGATGCGCGAGAAACAGCGTGAAATCTACGAGAAGATGCGTAAGCTGGGTATGAACAAGGCTTCCGACGATGAGGCTTGCAAGCAGTTCATCATCGAGTACGACAAGCTGAATTTGGAGTTAGGCCAGCTGGATGTCACCTATCACAAGAAGATGATAAAGATGATACCAGCCAGTAAGGTCTATGCAGTTATGCAGGCTGAGAAGCGCTTCCACCGCCAGATGATGAAAGGCTGGCAGAGGGGCAGACACCGCTAAGGCCACAACGTTCGCAATGTGGACGGCGCGCCGTACAGACATAGCGGCCGTGCAGCAATAACCAATGATGTGCCCGTGGAATATCTTCCACGGGTATGTTTTTTACCAGCTCCTGTTCTACCTTCAAGGGATTGTCGGCCTTGGCAGCGACCAGTCCCAAGCGGTGACTCACACGGAATACGTGGGTGTCGACAGCCATGGTCGACTTGCCAAAGGCTACCGACTGGATGACGTTGGCTGTCTTGCGACCTACGCCAGGCAGGTCCAGCAGTTGGTTCATGTCGGCAGGCACCTCTCCGCCGTGGCGCTCCACCAGCATGCGTGCCATCTTCACCAAGTGCTCCGCTTTGGCATTGGGGTACGACACGCTCTTGATATACTCCAGCACCTCGTCGACTTCTGCCTGGGCCATCGCCTTGGCATCCGGATACTGGCGAAACAGTTCGGGAGTCACCTGATTGATGCGCTTGTCCGTACACTGTGCGCTAAGGATAACGGCCACCAGCAGTTGGAAGATGCTGCCAAACTCCAGTTCTGTATCTGCCTCAGGCATCTTCTGGCGGAAGTAGCTGAGCACAGCCTCGTATCGTTGTTTCTTCGTCATCGTAATAATTTTTCTGTTTTTTGTTTCTATTTTCAAAACTATTTACTATCTTTGCAACATCAGTTGTTAACTAATTATTATAAAGCTTATGAAAAATACTCCCACTCCCCACATCGGGGCTCAGTATGGCGACATTGCTGAGACTGTTATCATGGCGGGCGACCCGCTGCGTGTGAAACTCATGGCCGAGAAATATCTGGAGAATCCAGTTTGCTTCAACCAGGTGCGTGGCATGCTGGGCTATACGGGTACCTATCAGGGCAAGCGTGTCAGCGTGATGGGTCACGGCATGGGTATGGCCTCTATCGGTATCTATACCTATGAGCTCTACAACTTCTATGGTGTGAAGACCATCATCCGTGTGGGC
>OMQN01000003.1 GCA_900313235.1 uncultured Prevotellaceae bacterium
CTTCCTGGGCGACGGTGTGGTAGCCGGTTCTGGTACCATCGACGGCCGTTTGGTATTCATCTTCGCACAAGACTTCACCGTACACGCCGGTTCGCTCAGCGAGACCATGTCTCAGAAAATCTGTAAGGTCATGGATATGGCCATGAAGATGGGCGCTCCGCTGATTGGCATCAACGACTCAGGAGGTGCACGTATTCAGGAAGGCATCAACGCACTGGCAGGTTACGCAGAGATTTTTGAACGTAACATTTTGGCCTCAGGTGTGATTCCTCAGATTTCAGGTATCTTCGGCCCTTGTGCTGGTGGTGCTGTTTACAGTCCTGCTCTGACTGACTTCACCTTGATGATGGAAGGCACCTCATACATGTTCCTGACAGGTCCGAAGGTGGTAAAGACCGTTACTGGCGAGGACATCGACCAGGAGCATCTGGGTGGTGCATCAGTACACGCATCAAAGTCAGGCGTAACCCACTTCACTGCTAAGACCGAGGAAGAGGCTGCAGAGATGCTGAAGACTCTGTTGAGCTATATCCCTTCAAACAACATGGAGCAGGCTCCTCGCAAGAAGTGCACAGACCCCATTGATCGTCTGGAGGACTCACTGAACGAGATTATTCCCGAGAACCCCAACGAGGCATACGATATGTACAAGGTCATCTCGGCCATCACCGACGACCATGAATTCTTCGAGGTACAGCCTAAGTTCGCCAAGAACATCATCGTAGGTTTCGCACGCTTCAACGGCCAGTCTGTAGGTATTGTAGCTAACCAGCCCAGCTGCTACGCTGGTGTGCTGGACGTCAACGCCAGCCGTAAGGGTGCCCGCTTTGTACGTTTCTGCGACGCTTTCAATATTCCTATCGTATCACTGGTAGACGTTCCTGGATTCTTGCCAGGTACTGGACAGGAGTACAACGCTGTCATCCTGCACGGCGCTCAGTTATTATACGCTTACGGCGAGGCTACTGTTCCCAAGATTACCGTTACGCTGCGTAAGTCATACGGTGGATCACACATTGTGATGGGTTCTAAGCAGCTCCACACCGACTTGAACTACGCATGGCCTTCAGCAGAGATCGCCGTGATGGGTGCATCAGGTGCTGCCGCTGTGCTGTATGCCAAGGAGGCTAAGGCCAAGAAGGAAGCCGGTGAAGACGTTAAGGCATTCATTGCTGAGAAGGAGGAAGAGTACAACGAACTCTTCGCTAATCCTTATCAGGCTGCCAAGTACGGCTATATCGACGACGTCATCGAGCCTCGCAACACTCGTTTCCGCATTTGCCGTGCGCTGGCGCAGTTGGCTACCAAGCGCGACTCACTGCCCGCCAAGAAGCATGGTAACATACCTATGTAAAGTTAAGAGTTAAAAGTTTAGAGTTTAGAGTTTAAAAATTTGGGTATGAAGAATGAAGTTTACGCTGCCATCGCTATGGCTCTTTATGAGTTCAAGGGCAACAACGTACACGACAAGGAGGCTGGCATTATCACCATCAGTGAGAAGCAGACTCAGTGGAACGGTTACGCCCAGACTATGACAGCACACCCTTAAATTAATTATCATGAAGAAAGAATACAAATACACCATCAATGGAAACCAGTATGAGGTAACCATTGGAGATATTGAGGGAACCGTAGCTACCGTCAACGTCAACGGCGAAGAGTACAAGGTAGAATGGGAACCCGAGGCTGAACCTGAGAAGAAGAAGCCCGTACTTGGTAAACCAGTCGCTGAACCTGCTGCCAGCAGCACTCCTGCCAGCAGCACCAGCAACGTCAACACCAACAATGCCGTCAAGGCTCCGCTGCCTGGCGTCATCACCTCTATCGAGGTAGCTGTTGGTGACGAGGTGAAGGTCGGTGACACTCTGCTTGTGCTGGAAGCTATGAAGATGGCCAACAACATAGAGGCAGAGAAGGCCGGCAAGGTTACTGCCATTTGTGTTCAGCCAGGTCAATCGGTTATGGAAGACGATGCTCTCGTAGTCATTGAGTAATCTAACAGCTAATAGCCAACAAATAAGCCGCTCAGTTATTGTTTCTGAGCGGCTTATTATATGCTATTGTTTGAAACGAAATTACAACTTGTTGTCCTCCTTAGGAAAGACGACGGTAGGTTTATAGGCCTTCGCTTCCTCAAAGTCCATCAGCGCATAGGAGATAATGATGCACACATCGCCCACCTGCACTTTGCGGGCTGCAGCACCATTCAGACATACACAGCCACTGCCACGTTCACCTTTTATAATATAGGTCTCAAAGCGTTCACCATTGTTATTGTCGACAACCTGTACCTTCTCGCCAGCTATCATATTGGCAGCATCCAGCAAGTCTTCGTCAATCGTAATGCTACCCATATAGTTCAAGTTAGCTTCTGTAACTGTTACGCAGTGTAGCTTCGACTTCAGTACTTCTATCATCATCTTCATTTACAATTTGACAATTTACTATTTGACAATTTTCTCCTTGTACTTGATGTGGTCAATGAGTCGAATAGGTGTCTTACCACAGTAGACAGTAATACAACCTACAACATAAGGAGAATCTTCCCAATTCTCAATGTCCTGCAACGTGTTACCATCAACGATAGAGAAGTACTCAACATCAAGTCCTTCAACAGCATTGATGTCAGCCACCACCTTGTCGTGTGTCTCCTTGACAGTATGCTTTTTGCCATATGCCAGGCTATCCTTTAGGGCCTTGTAAATGGCAGGGGCAATAGCGCGTTCATCCTTGGATAACAACGTGTTACGTGAACTGCGGGCCAATCCGTCAGCATCGCGGATAATATCGCACTCGACAATCTCGACAGGGATTTCCAAATGACGAACCATCGCCTTCACCACGGCAATCTGCTGCCAGTCTTTCTCACCGAAATACGCACGGTGGGGTTTGACAATATAGAACAGACGACTGACCACCTGACAAACACCGTTGAAGTGACCTGGACGATGAGCGCCCTCCATCACTGTCGATATAGGAGGATATTCAAACTGACGGGTATCGGGCGTAGGATACATCTCCTCGACACTGGGAGCTAACACATAGTCAGCGCCACACTCGTCCAACAGCTTACAGTCGGCATCAAGTGTACGAGGATAGTTCTTCAAATCATTCTTGTCATTAAACTGTGTCGGATTAACAAAGACCGACACCACAGTTATCCCATTTTCCTTCACACTACGACGTACCAACGAGGCATGTCCTTCATGCAGTGCTCCCATAGTAGGCACAAGACCTATTTCTTTTCCTTGTTTGCGATCTTCAAACAATTGGTTCTGAAGGTCAACAATCTTATTAAATACTTTCATTCTTAATCGATAGTGTACAAAATCGGGTGCAAAATAACAACATTTTTACCAAATAAGAAAAAAATATCGTAAAAATATGCCAAAAACAAGGCTAAAAAATCAAAAACATGCACATTTTTGCGTTTTTGTGAGTTTTTTTATGTATCTTTGCAAAGATAAAATCGTACCATATGGCAAAGAAGATTCTATTCATCAATCAAGAGATAGTTCCCTATGTTCCCGACAGCAACCTCTCGCTGATGGGTAAGGCATTGCCTCAGGCGATGCAGGATGCAGGTCACGAGATTCGCACGTTTATGCCCAAATGGGGTATTATCAACGAGCGCCGCGGTCAGCTTCATGAGGTGATTCGCCTGTCAGGTATGAACCTGATTATCGACGACACCGACCATCCACTGATTATCAAGGTGGCAACCATCGTAGGCACACGCATACAGGTTTACTTCATCGACAATGAAGACTATTTCACCAAGCGCAAAATGGAGCAGGACGAGAATGGCAAAGACTATGCTGACAACGGTGAGCGTGCCATCTTCTTTGCTCGTGGCGTACTGGAGACTGTCAAGAAGCTGCGTTGGGTTCCCGACATCATTCACGTACAGGGATGGATGAGTGCCGTAGTTCCCCTCTACATCAAAACAGCCTATCGCGAGGAGCCATCATTTGCCAACACGAAGGTGGTCACATCGCTCTTCCCCAAGACGATTACTGCAGATTTGGGCAGCAATTTCAAACAGTGCGTAGAGTTCCGTGAAGCCACGGTCGACCTGCTTAAAAAATACAAAGACAACTTCGACTTTGACGAGCTGAACAAGATGGCCATTGACTACAGCGACGGCGTTATAGCTGCCCACAAGGATGTCAATCCCGAACTGCTGAAGTATGCTGCTGCCAACAATGTGCCTAGTCTTGCATATCCTGGCGAGGATTTCTACAGTGCATACGAGGAATTTTACGAAAAGATTTAAGTAAGGAAAAGAAATGAAAAATTGGATAATGGTCGGGATTGCACTTGCCATAGTAGCAATCTCGTCGTGCAGTGAAGACACATCAACGCTGGGTTATTCACTGACAAGCAACGTAGACAGATTCACAACAGAGACAGACACCTTCGAGGTATCCACCCGCTCAATAGCCTCTGGTGCTGTATTGTCACGCAATGCCTATTCCTATTTAGGATGTATCAAAGACCCAGAAACGGGTACCTATATCAAGTGTGACTACACCACACAGTTCTCACTCTTGGAGTCAGAAGCCACCAGTCTTTTCAGAAGCAAAGACCTCATCATGAGCCTCGACGAGGACGGCCAACCCATCGTTGACTCTTGTAGCGTACATATCTTGATTAACACCTTCCAGGGTGACTCACTGACAGCCATGAAGCTCTCGCTGATGGAGTTAGAGGCCCCCATGAAGAGTACCGATGCTATCTATACGGACTATGACCCCGAGACAGCAGGACTCATCCGTACGGCGACAGGTGCTGTCAGAAGTAACAAAATCTATGCAGCCACTGATCTGACAGCCAGCGACAGTGTTCGCAACACCTACCGTCAAGGAAGAAACTATGCTTATGTCAAAGTTCCGCTCAACAAGGAATACATTGACAAAGACGGCAAAAAATATAACAATTACGGTACCTACATCATGCGTAAGTACTATGAGAATCCGGCTTACTTCAAGAACTTCAACAGTTTTACACGCAATGTATGCCCAGGATTCTACATCAAGTCTGTTGATGGTCAAGGACTCATCATTGAGGTTGCTTTCACCCAGCTCAACATGTATTATCGCTATAAGTCGGACGAAAACACATACACCACAGTATGTTCACTGAATTCTACCGACGAGGTGCTGAAGGCTACCCACGTCAGCTACAACCATACAGGTATTGACAAGTTAGTATCTATTGACACTTGCACCTATCTGAAGACGCCTGCCGGCATCTATACAGAAGTAACGCTACCCATTGACGATATTAAGAAAGGACACGAGAACGACACCATCACATCAGCAAAGGTAGCCTTTACCCGTATGCGTCCACGCAACAACCTTTCTGAGGTCGTTCTTGAAGAGCCAACCAAAGTGCTGCTCATTGAGAAAGACAGTCTACGCTCCTTCTTTGAGAACAATGGTTCGCCCGACAACATGCAAGCCTATCTGGCTACATACAATAGTAGCCAGAAGACATACAGTTTCAACAACATCTCCTATTTAATAAACCACATGTATGCCCAAAAGGGGAAGTCGGAAAACTGGAACAAGGCAGTACTCATCCCAGTAGAGGTACAGACTGCAAATACAACGACCACGACGGCTACCACGTCATCAGGTATTGCCAACGAGATGAATGTTAACAGCATACGTCTGGTAGGCGGCGCTGGAAACAAGCATGCGCCAATCCGCATGAGTGTCATCTATAATGTCAACAAATAGACTGGTAGATGGCAGACAACTTCTTAGAGAAGCACTACGAGGAGTATGAAGCGCGTAAGGCCGCTTACCTCCGCAAGAAGAAACACCTGAAAAAGATGCCTCGTCCGCTGGAACGTCCAGAGGATGAGGCATTATAACCAATGCAACTAGTTTTACAAAAAAAGACTAGTACTAAATCAACTAACCAATAATCGTATACTTCGCAAACTTCAGCAGCAGTTGCTTGGTACCTGCATTCTTGAAGTTCACTGTGGCCTTGGTATTCTCACCTGCGCCTTCCACCTTTACAACAGTACCGATACCAAAGCGTTGGTGCTCTATCACATTACCTTCTCGCAAACCTATATCACCAATGGCAGACTGCGGACGAGGCGTCTCCTTACGCACAGGAACCAGTCGAGGTTTCACGTCAGCAATAAACTGTGTAGCTACAGGACGGGGATTCTGAGAATTACTGCGGCTCGCCCAGCTAGAGCTACCAGTATAACTGGTCCTACTTGAATTACTAGAACCACTAGAGCCTTTATAGCCACCAGAACTGCTTGGCAGACCGACAATTCCTGTGCCCCCTTCTATTCTCAGCAGGCTGGCATCGAAGTCCTTGATGAAGCGCGACGGTGTGTCATACTCCATCTTACCATAGCGGAAGCGGTTTTGTGCACACGTCAGAATACAGTGTTTCTCAGCACGTGTGATGGCTACATACAACAGGCGACGCTCTTCTTCCAGCTCGCGCATAGAACCTACACACATCGGTGAGGGAAAGATATTTTCTTCCAGTCCCACCACAAATACCGTAGGAAACTCCAAACCCTTGGCAGCATGTATGGTCATCAGCGTCACCTTAGGCTGTTCTTCGTCACCCTCACTGTCGAGATCGGTAAGTAATGCCACCTCCTGCAAGAAGTCGCTGAGTGCTATCTCGTCAGCACGGTCCTCTTCTTTACGCGACTCCACAAAGTCCTGCATACCGCCCAAGAACTCTTCCAGGTTTTCCTGGCGCGACAAATTCTCAGGATTGTTAGAGCTATAGAGATCTTTACTTATACCACTCTCCATGATGATGGAGTGTCCGAGTGCATAGGCATCCTCCTGAGTGAGACGAGCGCCCCACCCTTCAACGAGTTCTTTGAAAGCCTCCAACTTAGTAAGTGTACCCTTGGAGAGCTTCAGATCAAAGACGATGGGTTGCTGAATGACGCTCCATAGCGATACATGATGGACATTAGCTGTATCAACGATTTTAGCCACCGTAGTATCTCCAATACCACGTGCAGGATAATTTATGATACGACGAAGCGCCTCTTCGTCATTTGGGTTAGCCACCACACGGAAATAGGCAATGACGTCCTTTATTTCCTTACGCTGATAGAAGCTCAGACCGCCATAGATACGATATGGAATACCATCCTTGCGCATCTGTTCCTCAAAAGAACGACTCTGGGCATTAGTACGATAGAGGATGGCGAAATCTCCATACGACGCCTGGTCTTGTCTGCGAATTCTTTTGATATCATTACATACGATAATAGCCTCTTCCCTATCGCTATAAGCAGGTTTCAGCGTCAGTCGGTCTCCCTCTTCGTTTTCGCTAAAGACATCCTTATGAATCTGTCGCTCGTTTTTACGTATCAAACTGTTGGCAGCCTGTACAATAAGCTGCGTGGAGCGATAATTCTGTTCCAACTTGAAAAGGCGAGTACCCTCATACATCTTCTGGAAGTTGAGAATATTGTCAATATTTGCACCTCGGAAGCTATAGATACTTTGTGCATCGTCGCCAACCACGCATACATGTCTATGGTCACGCGTCAACTGCAGTACAATCTCTTGTTGGGCATAGTTGGTGTCCTGATACTCGTCGACCAACACATAACGGAAACGGTCGACATACTTCTGACGGATATCCTCATGGCGCTTGAACAAAAGGAAGGTCTGTACCAGCAAGTCATCAAAATCCATCGCGTTAGCCTGGCGGCAGCGCTCTACGTACCTATTATATATATGTGACACCTGCGGACGTTTTTTCTGTGCATCATCAGCAGCCCACGAACTCTGCATATACTGCTGCGGCAGGAGCAAATGGTTCTTAGCCATTGAAATACGATCAGCCACCGAAGCAGGCTTATAAGTCTTGTCGTCGAGCTGCATCTCCTTGATAATGCTCTTTACCAGTGAACGCGAGTCTGCCTGGTCGTAGATGGTGAAATTGGAGTTAAAGCCGATTCTTTCGGCTTCAGTCCTAAGTATGCGGGCAAAGACAGAATGAAACGTTCCCATCTGCAGATAGCGAGCTTGCTCCTGTCCAACCAGACGTCCTATACGTTCCTTCATCTCGCGTGCTGCCTTGTTGGTAAAGGTCAGCGCCAAGATGTTCCAAGGCTGAAAAGCATGTCCCGCCAACAGATAAGCAATCTTAAACGTCAGTACGCGTGTCTTGCCGGAACCCGCTCCGGCTATAACCAACTGCGGACCGTCACAATAGGTGACGGCCGCACGTTGTCCTTCATTGAGTTGTTGTAATAATTCTTCTATCATGAACTTAGCGGATAACTTATTTCTGTCCGTTAACAATATATAAGCCCTTAGCTTTGGGTTTCTGACCATTCGCTATTCTACGACCCTGCAAGTCAAAATATATAGCTACAGACTGCTGATTGCTGGAAACACCCTCGATAGCAGTGGGCTCTTTGTCCGTCACATCCAAGATGTCACCCTCTGCAAAATTACGAAAAAAAAGTGAATCAAAGTACGATTCCCACCTATTTAATATATAATTAACTCAATTAAGTTTCGGATATAAACAATGGTTTTTGTTAATCCAGCCGGAGTTATACAGCTAATACGTGCACGAGACAGCTGTATTTACACCCCGTATACAGCTAATACGCGTCTGTATTAGCTGTTCCCGCGTCTGTATCAGCTGTATTTCCGGCAAATGCATTTTGTTGTAAACTTCGTGGGGGAAAACCTTGCATTTCGCCAAAAAATTTTGTATCTTTGCAGTTTTAAAAGAAATGCAAAATGAGACAGGAACGAAACAATTGGCTTTTTAGGTGGAGAGGTGGAGAAGTGTAGTAAGAATTTGAAAGTCTACGCGTACGTGCGTGCGCAGGTACGCATAGAAGTTTAGAAAACCACTCCACTACTCCACTTCTCCACCTCCTGCTTATCAATCCAACTTTCACATGAAGGACTCAGAGAGAATTCTTGCAAAACACTTAACCTATTAACCTAACCCCCTTGAAACCCCGATAAACAAAGGGCTCAGCGCATGTTAATAGATGGGCATCTATTAACATGCATTTCACAAACTTGGTAAGCGTAAGACGCTGAAGATTCATGCCATCACCTCTTCATGATGGATAACCTGCATAATTGGAGCGCGAAGGGCATTTTCGATAGAGACCAACGTGTCGATGGTAAAGTTGTGAGTACCACGCATCCACTTGCTAATCTCAGCCTCTTTCTTGCCCAAAAGCAGAGCAAGATCCTTCTGCTTCATGCCTTTCTCAGTAAGAATCTCGTGGATGCGATCCACAATCTGAAATGATATGTCGACAGACTCACGAATCTCAGGATTCACCGACCTGCGGCGATTCTCCAAAATACTACTCCTTTTCATAACGGGTAAATTTTAAATTACCTACAATTTCTTTGTCTACCAATACCACCGAGCCGTCGCTGATACGAGATGTAATAAAGCGGCTCGTGTCAATCAAGAGTTTTACATAGGGAACCAATTCTTTGCTTTCCTCCCATGATGCAGCATCCTTTACGCCACCGTTTCCGAATACAAGTATCTTGTCAGACAATCTCAGACAGTAAAGACGAATTTTGTTGCCAACGTCGATAGGAATTTATCTCGGTGCAAATATACGATGTTTTTCTGAAACAAACAAGAAATTAACTTAAAAATTAAGTGCTTAGATAGATATTTTTAGATTTGATGCGGGATGAGGCACTACAGCCTGCAGGGCGTCAATTTCGCGAAATTACCCATGTATGTTAATAGATGGGCATCTATTAACATGCCTCAAACCCCGATGTGTAAAGGGTTTGAGGCATGTCATGTTAATAGGTTAATAGATTTTCGAAAAAACGGCTGAACGCCCAAGGGGGGGGAATGTATGGGGAATGTGTGTGGAATCTCAGAATAGGTTCCCCACCCTTCAAACCCTTTACACATCGGCATTCCGAGAGATTTATGGGGAATGGGGAGCCCAAAGGTATTTTGACCACCAACAGATTAGGTGTCAGTCCATTGATTCACGGCCCCTTGATTCACGTTTTTATTTCTCCGAAGTGTTATTTCGCTCCCTTTCTTCTATTACACTCACGACACAGCATTTGGCAGTTCTCAGCTACCGTACGTCCACCCTCTCTCCAAGGTGTGATGTGGTCGCCCTCCATGAATTCAAAATCGAACTCCTTGCCGCAGAGTGGGCAGATGTGGTTTTGCTTTTCCCATACTGCCAGCTTTATGTCTTCAGGGAAGGCACGCAGGTCGAGGTAGCGCTCATCGCCAGTTAACACAAAAGGTATGATACCTGATGACTTCTGTATCTCGCTATCTCGCATCAGTTCTGAGATGCGTTTGGCAAGAGCAGCGGTATCCAGCGTTTCTGAACCATATTTGTCATAGAGCCAAGCCCAATCCAAGCCTTTCATAATCTTCTTGAACTTCTTCATGTCGAAGTTCGTAATTGCCCAGTTCAATACTGTTTGGAAATATGACCACAGATTATTAGCATTGGGATCGTGCTGGTGCTGAGCCATATAACCTACAGCTGTCTGGCGTTTGCCATTGCGCGTTTCGTGGTCTGTCATCCATTCGAGAGCCTTCTTCAGGAAATCCTGACGAATGGGCGTACCATTCACCAAGTCTTTACCCAAACGGTATGCGCCACAGTTAGATTTCGAGAAGTGCTTCTTGGCATCCGTTACAAATGGTCCTGCATAGACAGCGTTGTTTATCTCTTGTTCATTGAGTGGCTTGCCTGCAATATTAATCGTCTGGAACCACTCCAGTTTTTCTGATGCTTCGCCCTCACAGACATAGACTGTCAGTCGATAGTTGAGTATGCGCTCCTGAATGTCTTTAGGCTGGTTGAAGAAGTTCTTGAAGTCGTATGAGAACTTACCATCGACATACTCGCAGAGTGACAATGTACGCTGCTGACCATCCATCACTTCGTAAGGACACTCTGCATCGTCAGAGCGCTTCACCCAATACATCACGTTAAGCGGATAGCCTTTTAGCACTGTCGTTATCACAGCCTGCTGTTCTTTCTCATTATAGATAAACTCACGCTGATAAGGTGGGCGGATATCCAATTGCCCATTATATCCACGCACTCCCTGTTCATCGTTGTTCACATAACCCTTGACAATATCGCCAACGGTTACTTCTATCTGCTTAATTGTCATCATAGCTTTTGAGGTTTTTTGTTACGGATTAGGATTCTACTATATTGTCGTTTGCCTTTTACGACTCCACAGCCGCCACGATCTTCAGGATGAACTTTATAGCCAACTTCTTTAAGAACTGTGCTTGGAGCTGAAGCTCTTGTGTTTCCGCTGGCCTGCCATACAATTTCAAATTGATTGGGATTGTACTTATCAAGGAATGTAATAGGAACTCCCATTATTCCATCATAATCACAAGGAATGTCCTGCGTTCTGTTTACGTTAATTGCATTATAATTGTCATATTGAGGATATTCCTCAGGTGAATATCGGCAAACTAAATCTATTTCTTCATTTCTTTTAGGTATTTCCATATTAGTAAACCAGTGTACACCAGAAACCCTAATCATACCTTCTCTGTGGTCATTTGCGGTTGCTATATCATCGTATGGAGAAACAAAATGAGCTGCACCTCCTTTAAATCCATATCCCAACCATATTTTGTTCTTGATAACACTAGGAAAAATTTCTTTATAAATAATCGCACCTTGATTTCCTATAATCAAGAACTTCTTTTCATATTCCATCAACTGTCCAATGTATTCTCTGAACAGCGAGAAAGGCGGGTTGGTTACAACGATGTCAGATTGTTTAAGCAATTCGATGCACTCTGGATCTCTAAAATCGCCTGTCTTTAATGTACCTATTACGTTCTTATCGTTTTTCAATAGGTATTGTACATCGCTAAGGTCTACAGCACCATCACCATTCAGGTCCTTCACTTCCGTAATCTCAACCTTATAGGCAATCTTCTTGGGCTCCTCAGTAAAATCCCCAAAGTCTATCATCAATTCATTACCTTGTACTGGTGAACCATTATAACACGTGCAGATCAACTTCTTCAAGCCCAGCTGGTTGAATCGCAAGGCAAAGTACTTAAAGAAGTTACTCTCATAAGGGTCGTCGCAATTGCACAAAACGACCTTATCGCGAAAGTGCTTCCAATAATGCTGCAACTCCCGTTCAATGTCAGTCATCTGCGTGTAAAACTCATCCTTCTTTGCTGTCTTAGCAGCATTTAGGTTCTTATTGGCCATACGCTATGCATTATGCGTATTGCTTATCTTCGGAGGCAGGCAGTAGAGCATAAAAAGACATGGACGGTATTCCTATCCATGTCCTAAAGGCTCTCGCATGCCCACCAAACCAGATAAGTCACGCCCATGCTTAACGCACAGGCGCTTGCGACTTATTCATTCGGTTTGGTTCATTGAATTTGCGAGATTCTTAGGACAATCCGAATAACAGCAAACGCTTGTTAATATTTCCACTAAAGTCATACCAGCCGCCTCCACTGAGGCGCAATGCTAGTAGTTGAATGCAAAGATAGCAATTATTCTTGAAACAGAAAAGAAATCAGCGAGATATTTTTGAAATATCTTTAGTGACAGTAGTGACAGTAATTCCAGTAAATCTATAACTTTTACGCGTACCTGTGTACCTTATTATATACATGTGTACGCAAGAAGTTTAAGAAAAGTGCTGTCATTTCTGTCACTACCGTCACGAATTGGTACAGGATTAGCGAAAAAATGTGGCTTTGTATTCTGAATATCTAAGCAAATGATACGACAATTCGGTAATAATCACTATCTTTGCAGTGAATTTACTATTAACATCGACTAAACTATTATGAAATCATTTAGAATGATGGTGGCCGCAATGCTGACGGTCGTATTCTGCACAGAGGTTACTGCACAAGGATTTCGCAGGGAGAACTTCCCTGAGGGCTCGTATTCACCTGTTACTAACATCAACCGCAATGGGTATCCACGAGTGCTGAAAGACAATAGCGTGATGTTCCGCGTGACAGCGCCACAGGCTCAACAGGTACAGATAGACCTGGGGGGTACGAAGTATGACATGCAGAAGCAGGAGGATGGCGCATGGACAGTGACTACGAAGCCACAGGTGCCTGGATTCCACTACTATTTCATGATAGTCGATGGCATCTCTGTCTCCGACCCTGCCAGTCAGACATTCTATGGATGCAGCCGATGGTCGAGTGCCATAGAGATTAAGGAGGCAGGTATGGACGACATAGAGGTGCAGGATGTGCCTCATGGCGAGGTGCGCACGGTCTATTATTATAGTAAGGTGGACGAGTCGTGGCGCCCGCTGATGGTCTATACACCTGCTGGCTATAACGAGAGCAAGGAGAGCTATCCGGTGGTGTATATCCAGCACGGCGGTGGCGAAGACCATCGCGGATGGATGGAGCAAGGACGTACGGCCCAGATCATGGACAACCTGATAGCAGCAGGCAAGGCCGTACCGATGATTGTGGTCAGCTCGAACAGCAACGTACAGGCACGCAATGGCGGCTTTGGCGGTGGCTACAGCTGGGAGGGCATGCAGAACTTCCGCAATGAGATGATTGACAACATCATCCCATTTGTAGAAAAGAACTACCGCGCCAAGAAGGACCGCAAGAGCCGTGCTATGTGTGGTCTGTCGATGGGTGGCGGTCAGTCGTTCTACATCGGTCTGCGCTCGCCAGAGGTATTTGCCAACGTAGGTGTCTTCTCAACAGGTATGTTTGGCGGCATTCGTGGCGCATCGAACTTCGACCTGGAGAAAGAGGTGCCTGGCATGCTGACGGACACCAAGACGTTCAACAAACAAATGGACGTGTTCTTCCTGAGCTGTGGCGAACAGGACCCACGCATCGAGTACACACGCAACATCGTGAAGAAGATGCGTGAAGGTGGTGTGGAGGTGAAGTTCAACTCCTACCCCGGCGACCATGAGTGGCAGGTTTGGCGCAAATCACTGCATGAGTTTGCACAGTACCTTTTCAAGAATACAAAAAAATAAGAATCACCCCGTAGGATGATTCTTAAATATAGATAAGGTGTAGCGCGACAGCTATCAGATAGGCAACGTCAGCACAAAGCGAGAGCCGGGGCCTTCATAGGCAGCGTCGAGTACGACGTCGCCATCCAGACGACGGGCAATGCTGCGAGCTACGGTAAGACCGATGCCCTGTCCATCGAAGAACTGGTTGAGTTTGACATAGGGTTCGAAGACGTGCTCACGCTCAGCCTCCTCAATGCCTGCACCTGTATCCTCTACGGTATAGATGGCCTGCATCTTGTCCATGTCGACGGCAACTCTCAGCGTTACGGTGCCCTCGGTAGTGAACTTCAGGGCATTGTCGAGCAGATGGGTCAACGCACGCACCGACTTCACCAGATTGGTAGAGAGCATGGTGGCTGCAGCCACAGGATCTACCTGTTTGTCGAACTGGAGATAGCTGATTTTGTCGATGCCAGAGGCTGCGATAGCCTCGTCGGCAACCTGAGATACCAGGATATTATCAGTACGACCTATGGCCTGCTTACCATCTACATCGTCCATATCGCTAATCTTACCAATAAGAGACAGCAGCTTGCTGTCGTCGTTCTTCTTGGCAATCTCACGCATGCCTGCAAGCGACTGGTTGATGACCTCACGATACTTCTGGGCGAATTCCTCATAGCGGGTGCACTGATCCTGCAGAGAGGCAGCACGTTTCTCCATAGCATCGTAGGCCTGCTTGGTCTTGGCCTGCTCCGCTTCCATCTTCTCGAAAGCCAGCAAAGCCTGTTCGTAGCCTTCACCGACATTGTCGAAATTCTTCTCCAACGCACGATAGTCGTCAAGCAGTTTCTGTTGCTCGTTGACACGCTGCTGATAGTCTTCCAACAGCTGCTTCTGTTCGGCAGCATGCTTACGACTTGACTTCAGCTCGAAATAATATGCGATGCCGAGCACTACGGCTACGGCAAGCGCGATAAGGAATGCGTACAACATATTTTTCTGACAGATTTACTCAGCCTTCTTCTCTACCTTCATAAATTTGGTGAAACCTGTCATGGCCAGCACCTTGTAGATTTCAGGGTTCACATTTGTCATCTTGAACTGACCCTTCTGCTGCATCACAGCGCGCATCGTCTTCTGGATAATGCGGAGGCCTGAAGATGCCATGTAGTTCAAGTCTGAACAATCCATCTCCAGTTCTACACCACCGTCAACGAGTGCGGGCTGGATGTCCTGCTCAAACTGAGGAGCATTCATTGTATCAATACGCTCACCTGTCTTAATGATGGTCTTACCACCTTCTTTAATAATCTGTGTCATAATTGTATAGATTTTAAATTATAATGTTCTTCGTTCAAATATTCTTCTTCATGGTCAGCAGGTTCTTACCCTCCAATCGCTGATAGGTCACCTGATTCATGATGTTCTTGACAATATAAATACCCATGCCGCCAATTTCGCGGTCAACAGGATTCACGTTAGGATCAGCATCGTCCTTCAGCGTAGGATCGAACTCCTTGCCTTGGTCGCTAAGGACGAAGGTCAGCTCTTTCCCGTCACTCTCGGCAACCAGTTCGATGTCTGCCGAAGTGTCCTTGGGATAGGCATAGAAGATGACGTTAGACACCATCTCCTCCATAACCAGATTAAGGTTCATCTGCAGCTCCATGTCAAGCCCCAGCTCTTCGCCGATTTCCTCGACGAACTGGTTGACACGCTCCAGCTCTCCTACTTGGTTTTTTAGTTTTAGTTCCTTCCTCATATAATTCTCTTTAGTTTTCATTCATATTGTCTTGATTCTCTTGGCTACTTAATGACTCTCACGCACAGCATGGTAAGGTCGTCGTTCGGTTCAGCACCGTCACGATGGGCTTCAACCTGTTCGCGCAACATTTCGATAGGTATAGCAATCAAAAGAGGGGGAGTAAAAATCAAATCTTCAGTTCCTTCATAATCTCGCTCATGCGTTGGAGCGTACTGATGCGTGTGGGCACCAGTGGCAAACGCAAGCGATTCTCGATATAACCCATTTCGCTGAGCATGCACTTCACACCAGCAGGGTTGCCGTCGACAAAGAGCAACGAGAAGAGGTCGATGAAGCGGTGGTGAATCTTTCGAGCACCATCGTATTCGCCCTTCATCTGCAGACGAATCATCTTGGAGAACTCGCGAGGCAACGCATTACCGATAACACTGATAACACCAACAGCACCACACGAAATCATGGGGAACGTCAGCGCATCGTCACCAGAGATGACATCAAAGTTGCGAGGCTTGTTCTTGATAATCTCGTCAACCTGTTCCAGATTACCGGAAGCCTCCTTGATGGCTACGATGTTCGGACAGTCATGAGCCAGGCGTACTGTCGTTGCGGCTGTCATGTTAACACCCGTACGACCAGGTACGTTATACAAGACCACGGGCAGCTGTGTAGCTGCCGCTATGGTTTTGAAATGCTGATAGAGTCCTTCCTGCGAGGGCTTATTGTAATAGGGACATACGCTGAGTATGCCATCGACTCCGCGGAAGTCGCCCGTCTGCAACTCATTAACGATGGCTGCGGTATTGTTACCACCACATCCCATGAGGATGGGTACGCGTCCACCAACCAAGTCGACGATGAGGTCCTTAATCTTCTGTTTCTCGTCAGCTGTCAATGTAGGAGTCTCACCTGTTGTTGCCAGGATACAGAAGAAGTCCGCTCCGTTATTCAGTTGGTACTCTACGAGGCGAATCAGCGACTTAAAGTCTACTGATCCATCCTCCATAAAGGGTGTTATCAACGCAATACCTAATCCTTTGAAGATGTTATGTGCCATAAATATTCTTAAATTCTTGTCTTTGCGGCTGCAAAATTACACAATTTAATTGTAAAACGTTAAAGAATTGCTAAAAAAAATGTCATTTTCACACTTTCCTTAATACGACAGCCGAGCGGGCAGGGATATAGAGCTTGAGCCACTCCTTGCGATCCTCTACATACATGGGGTCATAGTTGGTCAGGTGCGTCACCGTGTCGTCTGCGAAACCATTGCCGCCAAACTCCTTAGCATCGGTATTGAGCACTACCTCGTAAGAGCCCGTAGGAACGAGGAATCCGTAGTCCGTATAGCTGCGCGTCGGTGAGAAGTTGAAGACGAATACGAGGTCGCCGCGCATGTAGCACAGCACCTGGTCGCCATCGTTGTGCCAAATCTCTGTAACAGGCGTATTCTGGAAATTCTTCTGTGACTTGATGACCTCCAGCATCTTCTGGTCGAAGTCACCCAGCCAGTGATAGCAGAGATCCTTGTTGTCGACGAGGTTCCACTGACGACGGGCATACTTGTATGACCAACCGTTCCCCTCACGTGGGAAGTCTATCCACTCTGGGTGTCCGAACTCATTACCCATGAAGTTCAAGTAGCCACCATTGATAGCACCGGCTGTTACCAGACGAATCATCTTGTGCAGGGCAATACCACGCTGGGCAATATCGTTGACATCTTTCTTGGCAAAGTGCCAGTACATATCGGCGTCTATCAGACGGAAGATAATGGTCTTGTCGCCCACCAGCGCCTGGTCGTGACTCTCGCAATAGGAAATGGTCTTCTCATCAGGACGACGGTTCTTGACCTCCCAGAAGATAGAGCATACATTGATATCCTCATCACGCACCTCCTTAATGGTCTTGATCCAATAGTCAGGGATATTCATCGCCATACGATAGTCAAAGCCATAGCCGCCGTCCTCGAATTTAGCGGCCAGACCAGGCATACCGCTGACCTCCTCAGCAATAGTGATGGCATTCTTGTTAACCTCGTGAATCAGACAGTTTGCCAGGGTGAGGTAGCAGATAGCATTGTCATCCTCATGGCCATTGAAATAGTCACCATAGCCGCCAAAGGCTTCTCCCAGTCCGTGACTGTAATATAGCATAGACGTTACGCCATCGAAGCGGAAACCATCGAAGTGGAACTCCTCCAACCAATACTTACAGTTGCTCAGCAGGAAGTGCAGAACGTCGTCTTTGCCGTAGTCGAAGCACAGCGAGTCCCATGCCGGATGCTCGTGGCGGTCGCCAGGATAGAAGAACTGGTTAGGGTCGCCAGCCAAATTGCCCAAGCCCTCTACCTCGTTCTTCACAGCATGTGAGTGTACAATATCCATGATGACGGCTATACCCATCTTATGGGCTGTGTCAATCATCTCCTTCAGTTCTTCGGGAGTACCAAAGCGGCTTGAAGGAGCAAAGAACGAAGACACATGATATCCAAAGCTGCCATAATAAGGATGCTCCTGGATAGCCATCACCTGAATAGCATTGTAGCCGTCCTTTTTCACACGTGGCAGCACATTCTCCGTAAACTCCTTATAGGTGCCTACCTTCTCGGCATCCTGACCCATACCCACATGGCACTCGTAGATGAGCAGCGGCGACTTGTCCGGCTTGAAGGTCTTTTTCTTCCATACGTAGGGTTTCTCAGGATTCCACACCTGCGCGGAGAATATCTTGGTCTGTTCATCCTGTACAACGCGGCGGCACCAAGCGGGAATGCGCTCACCCTCTCCACCATTCCACTTGACCTTCATCTTATAGAGGTCACCGTGCTTGATGGCTTTCTCCGAGAGTCTCAGTTCCCAGTTGCCAGTCCCCTCAATGCGCTTACACTTATATTTGTCTGACTCCTGCCAGTTGTTGAAATCGCCAATCAGATATATCGCAGTAGCGTTCGGTGCCCACTCACGGAACACCCATCCCTTTGCCAATTTGTGCAGACCAAAATAGAGATGTCCGCTGGCAAAGTCGCTCAGCGTCTTCTTACCATTACGTGTCAGCTGGGCAATCTTCCATAGTGCATGGTCATGACGACCGCGGATAGCCTGTTCAAAAGGTTCCAGCCACGAGTCGTTACGTACCAATCCAATGTGTTTGGGTTCTTCTACCTTCTTGGTTTTCTTCGAAGTGTCTTTCTTCGTAGTAGTCTTTTTAGTTGTTGCCATAGAATTATGCTTTTACTTTAAATATAGCTTTCTTGAATTCGGGGACTCCTGCAATACAGGGTGCATGACCGTCTTGCGGAAAGAAGATAACCATCATACCAGTCTGGCAGGTCACATAGCTGTCGGCTGCCACATTGGGAATCATGGTAATATCCTTCTCTTCATCAAATTCCGTCTGAGGCAGCAGGCTGCGATGGGTATAGCCGTAGGTTTCGGTAGCCGTCAGCGGTATCTGGATATCAATCATCCTATTGTGTGCCTCAAGAACCGCCTCGTCAGGCGTTTTTCCCTTGGTAGTAGTAATGTTGACAAAAAGGTCCTGGCCTTCGATTTCATACTTACCATCTGCCATCTTGTTCAAATCGTTGGCTTTCAGGAACTCCACAACTTTAGGAAACAGCGGATTGAGAGCCGCATATTTCTCCAAATTGTCTAACTTGTCGATGATCATAGTATTTTAATGTTTAATCTTTCTGAAATTTAATGTTTAATCTTCAATCTACCTGTCGTTTGCCTCTGACATACGTGCCTTGAGCGGTGATATTACCATTGCGGTCTTTCTCTACAAAGCGACCGTCACGGCGATCGTCAGCGTAGGTACCTTCAAAACGCAGGCCTTCCTTATTCTCTTCGATAGCAGGTCCATGGCGTTTGCCTTCCTTGAAATGCCCACGGAACTTAGAACCGTCAGCATAGCGGGCGATACCCTCTCCATGTATGGTGCCATCACGGAACTGTCCTTCGAAATAATCACCATTCTTCATCGTCAGTTTACCACGACCGTTGGGTTTATCAGCCTTCCATTCACCCTGGTAGGTATTACCATTCTTCCACACCAGCGTACCCTGACCGTGCTTGTCACCCTTATAGAACTGACCAGTATAGCGGTCTCCATTGGCATAGCGGAAGATACCCTGTCCTGTGCGCTGACCATTGACATAGTCACCATCGTAGAAGTCGCCATTCTGGAACTTGTAAATACCCTTACCATTCTGGGCATCATTGTTGAACGAACCGATATAGACGTCACCATTGGCATAGCGGAACGTACCCTTACCCTGCTGGCGGTTATCCTTCCACTGGCCTTCATAGGAAGAACCATCTCCCCAGCTGAAAGTGCCACGGCCATTCTTCATGTCATCAAACCACTCACCCTCGTAGTAGGCTCCACCTTTATAGGTATAGCGTCCCTTGCCATGACGCTTGCTCTGCTTCCATTGTCCATCATAGACGTCACCATTGTAGTAATACATGATGCCATGGCCTTCCTGTTCATCACGATACCACAAGCCTACATACTTGTTGTTGTTATTGAAATAGAAAGTACCTTGGCCGTGTTGGTGATCCTGCATCCACTGTCCTTCATACTTTTCGCCATCATGGAAGGTATACACGCCATAGCCCTGACGTTTCCCCTTGGCATACTCGCCCTCAAAGCGGTCTCCGTCTTTCCATATTGTCGTACCTTTTCCATGTGGTTTTCCTGACATCATCTGCCCCTTGTACTCTCCGCCGTCTTTCATTTTACAGGAGCCAAGGGTTATCTTTTGCGCCGACACAGACAGTGCCAACAGGGAATAAAAAGCAAGTATTATATTTCGTTTCTTCATAAGAATAGGCATTTAAACTTGACAAAGGTATAAAAAAAAACCGATACTACAAAGCGTTTTAAAAATTATTCACTATCTTTGCAGCAGATTTACATGTTTGATTATGAAATTTATTGCTATCATACCTGCCAGATATGCGTCAACACGCTTTCCTGGCAAACCATTGGCTATGCTGGGCGGCAAGACTGTCATCCAGCGCGTTTACGAACAGGCATCGGCTGTCCTCGAGGAGGCATATGTCGCTACTGACGATGAACGAATCTATCAGGCTGTCGAGGCTTTTGGCGGTTGCGCTGTCATGACCCGGGCCGACCACAAGAGCGGCACCGACCGCCTGGAGGAAGCTGCTACGAAAATAGGTACCGACGCTGATGTCATCATCAATATCCAAGGTGACGAACCATTCATTCAGAAGTCACAAATAGAGACCTTAAAAGGTCTTTTTGAAAACGATGAAACTCAAATTGGCACATTAGGAAAACCTTTTGAGAACATGGAAGCTGTACAGAATCCCAACTCCCCCAAAATCGTATGCGACCGCCGTGGCTTTGCCCTATACTTCAGCCGCAGCGTAATACCCTATGTCCGCGGGGAAGAACCTGCCAATTGGCTGAATCACTTCCCCTACCTGAAGCACTTGGGCATTTACGCTTATCGCCGCCAGGTACTCCACGAGGTGACACAACTGCCACAGTCATCACTGGAAAAAGCAGAGAGTCTGGAACAGCTACGCTGGTTGGAGAACGGCTACCGCATCCGCGTAGGCATTACGAATGTAGAAACGGTAGGTATTGACACACCAGAAGATCTGCAACGCGCAGAAGAGTTTCTGAAAACACAAATGCAGGGCTAATGCCCTGCATTTTCATTTCTGCTACCCTTGCTGCATCTGTTGCAGCAGTTGTTTCTGTCGTTCTGTCAGCCCTGTCGGCAACTTCACCTGGTAGGTCAGAATGAGATCTGTTCCTCCCCTACCCTTGCCACGCAGACGCACTTTGGTACCCGGCTGCGTCTCTGGCTTTACTTTCAGTTTCAGTCGTTCTCCTGTACCTGTCGTTACCATGATATCACCGCCCAACAAGGCCGTATACATATCGATAGTGACAGTAGCCTGCGTATTCTTGGGTTCCTCTTTATACGTGGTATGGGCACCAAAGCCTTGGCCACCCCGCATGCCGCCTCCAAACAAATCCTGGAAAAACGATGAGAAGCCGCCAGTACCTCCTGAGCCAAACGACGAGAAGTCGAAGCCCTCAAAAGGATTGCCCTGTGCACCACCATAGCCGCCAAAGCCAGCTCCCGCCTTCTCGTAAGCATCAGCCTGTTTCCACTGCTCACCATACTTATCGTATTTGGCACGTTTCTCTGGGTCTCCTATCACGTCGTAGGCCTCTGTCAACGCCTGGAATTTGGCCTTAGCTTTAGGGTCGTCAGGGTGCAAATCGGGGTGAAACTGCTTGGCACGTTTAAGATAAGCACGCTTCACCTCTTTCTGGGGTATGTTCTTGTCAACCCCTAAAATCTTGTAGTAATCAATAAATGCCATAATACTACCTCCTATTATTTTATTTACTTTAACCTTTAACCAGCAAAAAGCGTGCCTAAGAACTTGGTGAATTAAAAAAATATCTCTACCTTTGCAAAAAATCAATTGACACCTATCATTTCATACTGATGAAAAAGACGATAACTATTCTTGCGCTAATGTGCATCAGCTTGACAACTATGGCAAAACAAGCTAAAACAGTCACCCTGCGACTCATAGAGACATCTGACGTCCATGGTGCATTCTTTCCTTATAATTATACCGAGCGCCGTCCTATGCAGGGAACAATGGCACGTGTCAGCACATATCTCAAGCGTCAGCGCAAGAGCTATGGTGACCGCATCATCTTGCTGGACAATGGTGACATTCTTCAAGGACAGCCCACCTGCTACTATACCAATTACATAAAGACGGATGCGCCCAATATTGCCGCCGAGGTTATCAACTACCTCCAGTATGACGCTCAGAACTTCGGCAACCACGACGTAGAGACAGGACATGCCGTCTACGACAAATGGGTCAGCGAAATGAAGTGCCCAGTACTAGGTGCCAACATCATTGACACCAACACAGGTAAACCCTATGTCAAGCCCTATACCATCATTGAACGAGAGGGGGTACGTGTCGCTATCTTAGGTATGCTGACACCCGCCATTCCCAACTGGCTGCACGAGAGTCTTTGGACGGGGTTGCGCTTCGAGGAGATGATTCAGAGCGCACGCCACTGGGTGAAGGTACTCAAGGAGCGAGAAAAGGCCGACGTCATTGTAGGACTCTTCCATAGCGGATGGGAAGGTGGCATAACGACCCCCGACTACGACGAAGACGTTTCCAGGAAGATAGCTGAAACGGTAGAAGGCTTCGACGTCATTTTCTTTGGCCACGACCATACTGAGCGTAACACGACCGTCAATGGGGTACTTTGCCTGGACCCTTCATGTAATGCCGTCAAGGTAGCTCAAGCTACTATTACCTTGAAGATTAATAATGAAAAATCAGATTCTAAGAGCATAGAGGTGGTCAGCAAAAAGGGTGAGATTGTTGACATCACGGGAGAGTCCATCGACCAGCATTTCATGGCCCACTTCCAATCACAGACAGACGCTATACGACAGTTTGTAGAGCGCCAGTTGGGCACCTTTGTCAGTCCGATGCGCTCTCGCGACTGCTTTTTCGGTCCTGCACCCTTTACAGACCTAATCCATCTGTTGCAGTTAGAGCACACACATGCCGACGTCTCTTTCAACGCGCCTCTGGCATTTAATACAGACATCAGTGCGGGTCCGATATATATGAGCGACATGTTCAAACTCTACCGTTTCGAGAACAAAATCTATGTGCTACGCATGACGGGCGAGGAGATTCGCAAGCATCTGGAGATGAGCTATGACTTGTGGACGAACAGCATGCAGCATGCTGATGACCACATCATGCTGCTGGCTCCCAAGGCTCCCGGCGACAACCAGCGCGAAGGTTTCAAGAACTACACCTTCAACTTCGACTCGGCGGCAGGCATTGACTATGTGGTAGATGTCACCAAGCCCAAGGGACAGAAGGTGAACATCCTTCGCTTCTCCGACGGTCGTCCCTTCGACGAAAAAGCTTGGTATAAGGTGGCGATGAACAGCTATCGCGGCAATGGCGGCGGCGAACTGCTCACTCGCGGTGCCGGCATTCCCCTTGACTCCATCAACAACCGTATCATTTATATGAGTGAGCGCGACCAGCGTTACTACCTGACTCAGAAGATTGAGCGCGAAGGACGGGTTGAAGGTAAATCCCTGAACAACTGGCACTTTATCCCTGAGGCGTGGGCACGCCCAGCCATAGAACGTGACAGGAAACTGCTCTTTGGAGATTAAACATGAAAGATTAAACATTAAATATTCTATCGTGAAGTATTTTGTTTTTTGTCAGAGCGACCTCGTCTTACTAAAGACGGGCGACACCTATCAAATACCAGAAGAGGCACCTACTGAAATAAAGCCATGGACTACCGTCATGGACATTGATGGTGCCAAGGCATACCGCATCGACCAACCCCTCACCGATTCCGACCGCTACGAAATGTGCGGTCTGCGTCAGAGTTACTATAAACTGTCGGAGGCTGACTACCGACTTGCCGGCAAATGTCGCGAACTACTCTATTGGGACCAGAGCAACAAGTTCTGCGGAGTCTGTGGCGGGACGATGCACTTCGACACCGCCATCTCCAAGAAGTGCGACCAGTGTGGCAAAGAAATATGGCCTCTGTTGGCTCCTGCCGTCATCGTCCTTGTACGCAAAGGCGACGAGGTGTTGCTGGTTCATGCCAACAACTTCCGTGACGACCATTTTGGACTAGTAGCAGGGTTCGTAGAAACTGGTGAGACACTGGAGGAAGCCGTCTATCGCGAGGTCATGGAGGAAACGGGACTGACCATCACTAACCTGCGTTATTTCGGCTCACAGCCATGGCCTTACCCATGTGGTCTGATGGTAGGATTCACGGCCGATTACAACGGTGGCAAGATACATCTCCAGCGTTCTGAGTTGTCAAAGGGTGCCTGGTTCGATCGCAACCACCTGCCGCACATTCCTGAGAAACTATCCATTGCCCGCCAACTCCTTGACAGTTGGTTGGAGGAAAACAAGGAGTAAGGAGACTATGAAGAAGCTACGTTCCATAGCGACCTTTGCCGACCTGCTGATATTGGCACTTGTAGTCGTGCTAAACCCGTTGAGTTCTCTACAGCCTTCCTCCAAACGCGCCGCACCGCCCCACATTCCAGACAAGGTGGAGATACGATATACCAAGGTTGCCAAGCCCGATTCTCTGCAATGTGCAATGATAGGGGCTGAGATGGACGAGATGCGCTACTACCTAAAGGTACACAACGTCTCTGACGAGGGTTACCAGTTTGTGGCGCAGTATCACAGACAACTGCTTCAAAAAGCCAAAATAGCAAATAAGGCGTATGCCGCTAAAGACACGAGTGCTACCAGCATGCCTAAAAAGCTTGGCATCACGAGAGACACCATCGCTGCAAAGGATCGTCCCATGATAGCCGTTAAGATGAGTGGCGGCTATTGGAAAGCAGGTCATTTCCAGACGGGTAGTCTCAACGGCAAGGGTATTGCCCGCGACTGGAGAGGGCGTATCGTATCGGCAGTTTGGAACTGTGACACAGTGGTTTATGGCATGCGTTCAGACAGTCAAGGACGCTACATCGGACAGATGGACTCTTTGCTACAAGCCTGTGGACAAGGAATCATGGACGAGAGGGACGGGTGTCACAAGGAAGGCTTCTGGCAGAATGACGTTCTGCACGGGTTCGCCTTCGACTCCTCGCCCAACCACCAGCTGCGCATCGGAGAATGGAAAGAAGGGAAATTCCTTGGCGAGAAACTGAAATACACCACCGAGCGCATCTACGGCATCGACATCTCTCGCCATCAGCACGAGAAGGGCAAGAAGCGTTTTGGCATCGACTTTCACAAGCTACGCATTACCTCTTTGGGAAAACGCCACGACGCGCAAGGAAGATCCTTTCCCGTATCCTTCATCTACATCAAGTCGACAGAGGGTACTACCATCCGCAACCGCTACTTCATGAGCGACTACATGAAAGCCAAGAAGGCGGGCATCCACGTTGGTGCTTACCATTTCTTCTCGATCAAGTCATCAGCAGAGTTACAGGCTAAATACTTCGTCAACCACACGCTGTTCCGCAAAGGCGACTTTCCTCCCGTGCTCGACGTAGAACCTACTGACGCTCAGATTCGTAATATAGGTGGCGCCAACGTACTTATGAAGCGCATCCGCATTTTCATGGAGTATGTTGAGAAGCGCACGGGCATGCGTCCCATCCTCTATGTCAGTCAGAGTTTCATCAACAAGCACATGGTGAATGCAACAGACCTCAAAAAGAATTACAATATTTGGATTGCGCGCTATGGTCAATACAAGCCGGACGTACGACTGGTTTACTGGCAATTATGCCCAGACGGACGCGTCGACGGCATATCAGGCGATGTAGACATCAATGTTTTCAACGGCTATCAGAACCAGTTTGACGAATTTGTCAAGACAGGATTTCACAAATAGAAAGCGGCTGTCAACTGACGATAGGCTTCCGAACCTATCGTCAGTTGTTCTTTCACACAAGGACATGGATGTTTCTTGAATGCCAGCAGGTAACGCTTGGCGGGCTTCTTCTCTGTAGTTTTCACAGCACACACCCTGCAGGGGAAAAGCCCCACAAAGATAGCCTCATCCTCCATGCGTTGACGATAGTCAAACGGCACCACGACACTCAGTTCTCCATCCTCGCTCAGCAGTCTGCTGGCAGCCTGCATCAACTCGCTATACGTCAGTGTTGCCGTATGGCGAGCCATGTTACGCTGCTCGTCAGGAGCAGCCAGGGAGTCAATAAAGAACGGTGGGTTGCTGACAATAGCGTCATACTCGCCCTGATGTTGCTGGAGCGTTTCCTTCAACACGGTGACCTGTGCAGAAAAAGGCGACTGCGCCACATTCTGCTGTGCTTGCATGACAGCACCCTCATCAATATCTATCGCTGTCACTTGTGCATCAGGATAGCGCTGTGCCATCATCAGGGCAATGACGCCCGTACCCGTACCAGCGTCAAGGATGCGTAGTCCTCCATTGGCCCACGCCCCCAACAGCACGCCATCGGTTCCAACCTTCATGGCGCATAGTTCCTGTTCTATGGCAAACTGCTTAAAACGAAACATCAGCATTGTGTTTACAGAGCGCAAAGGTAGTATTTTTAAACAATATTGACAAATTTTCTCCCTATTAATGACGTCAAACTGCGTGCATTAATGTTTTTTCTTATTAAGAAATGGTATTATTGCATTGTCAATTCATCGCTTTTATGTACTTTTGCACAGAAAAACCAACTAATTATACAATGAACAAAGTATTAACCCTAATGCTGGCTCTCGCCATGATAAGCATGACGACAAGAGCTGAGATGAGAAAAGATTCGGCAAAGCCCAAAGCTGAGCAAGTAAAGAAAAAGAAGAAAGACAAGACTTCTAAAGAATTCAGCAACAAAAAACTGTACACGTTCGTAAGCAAACGAGGTACTATTGTGATGAATGCCCAAGGAACTGGTCTTACTACCCTGAAACACCGTCCCGACGCACCAGAAAAGGATAAATCTTTTGCTTTTATCTTCTTCAACGGGAAGCACTATTTCTATAGTCCAACGGCTAAGAAATTCTTGAGTGCTGATGGCACATTCGTAGACCACATCGGTGCAGCCTTCACCTTTGACAAAAGCCAGGCTGACGATAAATTCAAATATATGTTGTCTACCACCAATAAAAAAGGACAGTCGCTGTATATCAATGTCAACGACTCTAACAGGATTGTCATCAATAGTCACAAGACTGCCGATGATGGTAACCGATGGAAAATCACAAAGGCAGGAAAGTTTGACCCTAAGGAAGCCATGGGTCTCGCCCAGAAGCCAGCTCCCAAATACAGTCTGTACCGCAAAGGCATGTTCAACGTGCTGAAAGAGGGGAACGACTGGTTCTTTGAGATTCCCGATTCACTCATTGGATGCGACTTCCTCAATACCACACGCTTCACTTCTACCCCTTCCGGCAGTGGTCTGTTTGGAGGTGAGATGATTAGTCAGCAGACCGTCTACTTCCAAAAAGGTGTCGACGACCAGTTGCTACTGCGTGTGCGACTCTTTGTCAATGTGAGTGACTCTACGCAAAACATCAACAAAGCCATCGTCGTCTCCAACGAGAATCCTATCATAGCCTCGTTCAAGATTGAGTCTCACAATGACAAGTTGTACAAGATCAAGGTGACCGGTTTCCTCTCCGACGACAATCCGAACACCGCTTTGCCTCGTTCGGTAAAGTCACAATTCCAGCTTACCAATATGTTTAGGGATCTGTCATACGTCGAAGATATCAAGACCTTCCCGCTGAATACCGAAGTGCGCGTGGTAAAGACCTACAACTCATCAGGCAGACTTGCCTCAGCTCGCAGCACCGACAGGGTGACCTTCGGCATCAATCTCTCATTCGTACTGCTCCCCGCCAACATGATGAAGCCCCGTCTCTATGACCCACGCGTGGGATATTTCACCCATGGCTACAACAGCTACAACGACGGACAGCAACGTGTTAAGGAGAAGCGGTTCATCAGCCGCTGGCGCTTAGAGCCCCGCCCAGAGGACGTCGAGAAGATGCGCCGCGGCGAGTTGGTAGAGCCCATCAAACCGATTGTCTACTACATCGACCCCGCCACGCCCAAACAATGGCGTAAATACCTCATCGCAGGTGTGAACGACTGGCAGAAAGCCTTCGAGAAGGCAGGCTTCAAGAATGCCATCTATGCCCTTGAATGGCCCGAGGGGAAGGATAGCCTTATGTCGATGGAGGACGCTCGTTTCTCCGTTATTCGCTATCTGGCTTCCCCCATCGCCAACGCTTATGGTCCGCATGTCAGCGACCCTCGTACTGGCGAGATTCTGGAGAGCCACATCTGTTGGTATCACAACGTGATGTCGCTCGTTCACGACTGGTACATGGTACAAGCCTCATCCATTGACGAGGCAGCTCGTAAGATGCACTATGACGAGGAGTTGATGGGACAGCTCATCCGCTTCGTCTCCTCGCATGAGGTCGGCCACACACTCGGTCTGCGCCACAACTTCGGCTCCTCCAGTTCGGTACCTGTCGAGAAACTGCGCGACAAAGCATGGGTCGAGAAATACGGTCACACGCCCAGCATCATGGACTATGCCCGATTCAACTACGTAGCTCAGCCCGAAGACGGTATGACGCAGCATGAAATCTTCCCACGCATCAACGACTATGACATATGGGCTATCCAGTGGGGCTATACACCAATGTTCGACGCCAAGGATGAATATGAAGACTATCATGCCCTGCAGGAATTGTTCAAGAAAGAGGATGTGGCTAGCAATCCACGACTCTGGTGGGGTGATGGCGAGACTGACCAGGACGACCCTCGCCGTCAGACCGAGGACCTTGGTGACGATGCTGTCAAGGCCAGCGAATACGGTATCCGTAATCTGAAGCGCGAAATACTGAAATTGCCCGAGTGGACACACGCCGAAGACGACATCTACAATGAGAACCTCCGAAATATGTATGACCAGATTTCAAATCAGTTCCAGCGCTACAACGGTCATGTCATCAACAACATCGGCGGTCAGTTGGAAAACTTCAAGACCATCGACGAGCAGGGTGACGTCTACCGTCCTCAGCCACGCGAAAAGCAGATGAAAGCCATGCAGTATGTGGAGCGTCACATCCTGAATGAGCCCGTCTGGTTGCGCAATATACCCTATGCCAAGCGTTTGGAGGCCGACCCCAACGACCTCACCCGTCCTATTGCTACTCGCAGCATCACGCATCTCATCTACCAACTGTACTCACTCAACGACCTCTACAAGGCCGATGAATATCTTAGCGACCTGAGCCGAATGATTATGAAGGATGCGACACAAGCCAACCTCACTCCCTACCGCAAGACGCTGCAGACCCAATATGTCAACACGCTCATCAGTCATTTGAACAACAGCAAGCGTCCCTACATCCTGCAGGCGCTCAAGCAACTCCAGAAGAAACTTGCTACAGGCACTACGGCTCACGCTGTCGCCTTGAAAGACGCCATCGACCGTGCGTTAGTCATCAAGTGACACATAAAGCCGGCATATATTTGCATTTTGCCATTTTCATTTCACACGAGCCCGCAGCCATCATGCTGCGGGCTCGTTGTTTATAGCCACTTTTACATATTTTCATTCCGAAGATATTAAAATATCTTATCGCGTGCGCGTTATTTAAAGAAAATGTTGTAACTTTGCAGCTCGTATGGAAGATAAAATTACAATGTACATGGATAACAAGAACAGGTCGTTCCAAATGATAGCCGATGTAGACGGTGATTATAGCGACCTGGTGAATATGGAAATGCCCGACGCATTACCTATTCTAGCTGTGCGCAATCTGGTATTGTTTCCAGGTGTCGTATCCCCCATCCTCATTGGTCGCGAGTCAAGCATGACGCTCATTCGCAAGGCCGAGAAAAAGGACGGGCTGATTGGTGTTGTATGTCAGCGAGACCCTGAGGTAGAGAGTCCCATCCGTGCCGACCTTTACGACATGGGAGTCTTTGCAAAAGTTTTGAAGATATTGACGCTTCCCAATGGCAACATCACTGCCATCGTGCAAGGTCTTGGCCGTCTGCGCCTGTTGGAACTGCTGAAATACCAGCCGTACATCATCGGCCGCGTTGCCCCAGCTCCAGAAGAGGAGCCCGACAAGCGCGACATGGAATTTAAGACGGCAGTAGAAGATCTGCGCAACCAAGCTGCTGAATATATCCACATGAACGACGAGATTCCTGAAGAGGCCTCGTTTGCCATCAAGAATGTTGCCAACAACATGATGGCGCTGAACTTCATCTGTTCTAACATGCCATTCAGTGTGAAGGAGAAGATGGCTCTGCTGACACTTGACAGTATCAAGGAGCGACTGTTCAGCACCATGCGTATCGTGAACCGCGAAATCAACCTGCAGAGTCTGAAGTTGGACATCCGCAACAAGACGCGCGACGACATTGATGAGCAACAGCGCAACTACTTCCTCCAGCAGCAAATCAAGAACCTGCAGGCTGAGATGGGTAACGAGAGCACGCCGGAGAAGAAGGAACTGTTGGAAAAGGCCGCCGGCAAACAGTGGCCTGAGGATATAGAGAAGTTTTTCTATAAGGAACTGGAGAAGCTGGATCAGGTAAATCCCAACTCTCCCGACTTCAATGTGCAGCTGACCTACCTGCAGACGCTGGTAGGACTGCCCTGGGGGGAGTACACGCAGGATGACCTGGACCTGAAACGCGCGCAGAAGATACTGGACCGGGACCACTATGGCATGGAGAAGGTCAAGGAGCGCATCCTGGAATACATCGCCGTATTGTCGCTGCGTGGTGACTTGAAGAGTCCCATTCTCTGCCTCTACGGTCCTCCAGGTGTGGGCAAGACCTCTCTGGGCAAGTCTATTGCTGACGCCCTGAAGCGTAAGTATGTGCGCGTCTCTTTAGGTGGTCTGCACGACGAGGCCGAGATTCGCGGTCATCGCCGCACCTATATCGGTGCCATGCCAGGCCGCATCATCAAGAACATCCAGAAGGCAGGTTCGTCGAACCCCGTCTTCATCCTTGACGAGATAGACAAGGTAACGCAGAACACACACAATGGTGACCCTGCCAGTGCCCTGTTGGAGGTGCTCGACCCCGAACAGAACAATGCCTTCCACGACAACTATCTGGATGTGGACTACGACCTGTCGAAGGTAATGTTTATTGCTACGGCCAACAACCTCAGCACCATTCCCCGTCCACTGCTCGACCGTATGGAGATTATCGAGGTCAGCGGATATATCACGGAAGAGAAATACGAGATTGCCAAGCGCCACCTCATCCCCAAGGAGAAGGACAATACGGGGCTGAAGAATCAAAAACTGACCTTCAACAAGGCTGCCATCGAAAAGGTGATTGAACAATACACCCGCGAGAGCGGTGTGCGCCAGTTGGAGAAACAAGTCAACAAAGCCCTGCGCAAGGTGGCAGTAAGATATGCCACGAATGGCGAGTTGCCCTACGACAAGATCACGCCCACAGAGATTGAAGACCTGTTGGGCAAGCCTCCCTTCTATCGCGACATCTATCAGGGTAATGCCTATGCTGGTGTGGTGACAGGACTGGCATGGACCAGCGTGGGCGGTGAGATACTGTTCATCGAGACTTCGCTGTCGAAGGGCAAGTCTGGCAAACTGACGCTGACAGGTAACCTGGGCGACGTCATGAAGGAGTCGGCAGTGATTGCCTTGGAGTATGTCAAGGCTCATGTCGACCTGTTAGGCATCGACTACCGCATCTTCGACCATTGGAACATTCACATCCACGTGCCGGAGGGTGCTACGCCTAAAGACGGTCCGTCGGCAGGTATCACCATCGCCACAAGTATTGCTTCTGCGCTGACCCAGCGCAAGGTGCGCAAAAACACGGCGATGACGGGCGAAATCACATTGCGCGGCAAGGTGCTTCCTGTGGGTGGCATCAAAGAGAAGATTCTGGCTGCCAAGCGTGCCGGCATCACAGACATCGTGATGTGCAAAGAGAACGAGAAAGACATCAACGAGATACCGGAGATGTACTTGAAGGGAGTGACATTCCACTATGTAGAGAACGTACAGGACGTCTGGAACTTTGCACTGACTGACGAGATGGTAGAACACCCCATGGACTTCACCATTCCTGAGGAAGAAGAGAAGAAAGAAACGAAAGGATGACGTTCGAAGTACAACATAACGACCCATATAGCAATGCCCGCTCAGGACTGATTACCACAGACCACGGTCCCATCAAGACCCCTATCTTTATGCCTGTGGGAACGGTAGGCAGCGTCAAGGGTGTACACTTCGCCGAGTTGCGCGAGCAGGTGAAGGCGCAGATTATTCTGGGCAACACCTACCACCTGTATCTGCGTCCTGGGTTGGACATTCTGCGCAAGGCGGGTGGTCTGCATAAGTTCAATACGTGGGACCGTCCTATCCTTACAGATTCCGGCGGTTTCCAAGTATTCTCGCTGACGGGCATCCGCAAACTGAAAGAAGAAGGTTGCGAATTCCGCAGTCACATTGACGGTTCAAAGCATATCTTCACCCCCGAGAACGTGATGGACACCGAGCGCGTCATTGGTGCTGACATCATGATGGCTTTTGATGAGTGTCCTCCAGGACAGAGCGACTACCAATATGCCAAGAACTCGCTCAAACTGACCCAGCGATGGCTGGAGCGTTGTGTGAAGCGCTTCAACGAGACTGAACCGCTATACGGCCACAACCAGACACTGTTCCCCATCGTGCAGGGCTGCACCTACAAAGACCTGCGACAGGATGCTGCCAAACATGTCTGTGACGTATTGGGCAAGCTGAACGACGGAGGCGGTGCCTCTATTGGTGGACTGGCTGTCGGTGAGCCCACCGAGGTGATGTACGAGATGATTGAGGTGGTCAATGACATCCTTCCCAAGGACCGTCCGCGCTACTTGATGGGAGTGGGTACACCACAGAACATCCTGGAAGCCATCGAACGTGGCGTAGACATGTTCGACTGTGTCATGCCTACCCGTAATGGCCGCAACGCCATGCTCTTTACCTACGAAGGCACGATGAACATGCGCAACAAGAAGTGGGAAGACGACTTCTCCCCCATTGACCCCGATGGCTGCGACATTGACCGCATCCACTCGAAGGCCTACCTGCACCACCTTTTCAAGGCTCAGGAACTGTTGGCTATGCAGATAGCCTCGATACACAACCTGGCATTCTACCTCAGGCTGGTAACGGACGCGCGCACGCATATAGAACAAGGTGACTTCACGCAGTGGAAACGCTCGGTAATAGATAATTTAGGACGAAGAAGGTAAAAGTGAAGAAAGCGTCACTACAAAACATATTGAAGAAAGCCAAGACGCTATGGGCGCTGGTGTGGCTCTCGAAGTATAATCTGCTTCGAGAAGTTAAACGTATGGACTGGTATATCATCAACAAGTTCATTGGCACCTACGTCTACTCTATCATCTTGATCATCTCTATATCCATCGTCTTCGACGTCAACGAGAATCTGGCGAAGTTTACCTCTAACAACGCACCGCTGCGCGCCATAGTCTTCGACTACTACGCCAACTTCGTGCCCTACTTTGCCAACCTTTTCTCGCCGCTATTCGTCTTTATTGCCGTCATCTTCTTCACCTCTAAGCTGGCAGGCAACTCGGAGATTATAGCCATGTTGGCGTGTGGCATGAGTTTCAAGCGACTGCTACGCCCCTACCTCATCTCGGCAGCACTCATCGCCTTACTCAACTTCTACCTTGGCTCGTATATTATTCCCAAGGGGACGGTGGTACGCCACGATTTCGAGGCCCTTTACAAGAACAACGAAAAGAACACGTCGGCATCGAATATCCAGTTGATGGTTGAGAAAGGCGTGGTGGCTTACATCTCTCAGTACGACGACATCCGCAAGACGGGCTACGGCTTCTCGCTGTATAAGTTTGACAACAAGAAGATGGTTTCACAGATGAATGCCAACGTCATCCAGTATGACACCATTGCCGAGGAGCGCTACCACTGGAAGGCCCGTAACTACAAGATCCGCACATTCAAAGGCATGCGTGAGGAGATTGTCAGCGGTTACGAGATAGACACGCTGATACAGATGGAGCCCATCGACCTCGTCTTCTCTTCCGGTCAGCAGGAGACCTTCACGTCGCCTGAGTTGAAGCGCTATATATCCAAGCAGCAACAACGTGGCTCCAGCAATGTGGTACAGTATGAGGTGGAATACCACAAGCGAATAGCGACATCGTTTGCCTCGTTTATCCTGACCATTATCGGAGTCTCCTTGTCGTCGCGCAAGCGCAAAGGAGGCATGGGTATGTATCTGGGTATCGGACTGGCACTGTCGTTCACCTACATTCTGTTACAGACGGTCAGCGCCACCTTCGCCATCAATGCAGACACGCCGCCTATCCTGGCAGCATGGATTCCTAACATCCTGTATGCCTTCATTGCATACTATTGCTATAGGAAAGCACCGAATTAAACTAGTTGAAAGTTGAAAATTGAGAGAAAAAAGTTAAATGACATTTGAAGAAACATATTTGAACGATAACATCCTCGATGCCCTTTATGACATGCACTTCGAGGAGATGACACCCATTCAGGAACAGTGTATACCCAAAGTACTTGACGGTCAAGACCTTATCGGTGTAGCACAGACCGGAACAGGTAAGACAGCAGCCTATCTGCTGCCCATCCTCAGCATGCTTGACGATGGCGGTTTTCCACGTGATGCCGTCAACTGCATCATCATGTCGCCCACCCGTGAACTGGCCCAGCAGATAGATCAGGCCATGCAGGGTTTCGGCTACTATCTCGATGGTATTAGCAGCGTTGCTGTCTATGGTGGCAACGACGGTAACCGCTTTGACGTAGAGACGAAAGGTCTGAAGATGGGTGCTGATGTCATCATCGCTACACCAGGACGCCTGCTGTCGCACATCCGCATGGGACATCTGGACCTGTCGAAACTATCCTTCTTTGTACTCGACGAGGCCGATCGCATGCTCGACATGGGCTTCTCTGACGACATCATAAGCATTGCCAAAATGCTGCCCGAGAACCACCAGACCATCATGTTCTCAGCCACCATGCCAGCCAAAATTCAACAGCTGGCACGCACCCTACTCGATCATCCTGCAGAGGTAAAGATTGCCGTATCGAAACCTGCAGAGAAGATTCAGCAGTCAGCTTATCTCTGCTACGAGCCCCAAAAGCTGGGCATCATCCGCAGCCTTTTCAAGGCCGGTGAACTCCAACGAGTCATCATCTTCTCAGGGAAAAAAGATAAGGTGAAAGACATCACTCGCGAACTGAAACACATGAAAATCAACTGTGCCTCTATGCACAGTGACCTCTCACAGGCAGAGCGTGACGAGGTAATGTACCGCTTCAAAGCTGGTCAGGTAGACGTACTTGTTGCAACCGACATCGTTTCACGCGGCATCGACATCGACGACATTCTGATGGTCATCAACTACGACGTTCCCCACGATGCAGAGGACTATGTACACCGCATCGGACGTACAGCACGAGCCCAACGCGATGGTGTTGCCATCACCTTCGTATCGGAAGCTGACATGCGCTCATTTGCCGACATTGAAAGGTTCCTGGAGAAAGATATTCAGAAGAACCCTCTCCCCGCAGGACTGGGCGAAGGACCAGAATACAAGACGTCAGCACCCCGCAAGAATTCACGCGGCAGGGGAGGTCGCAAGAGAGGGGGCAAATCCCATACTGGTACACCCCAACAGCCAACTGCCAAAAACAGTACAAATGGCAAGAGTCACAAAAGGCGCAGAAGTCACAAGCCCAAATCAGACGTTTAAACATTTTTAAGAAAAATAATGGGTGTACCGATAACAACGTATTGGTATTTTTTGTAACTTTGCACCGCTTTTAGAAGCAAAAGACATTACACGTATTTGACTATCAGTTAGTTAGCAAGAATTTAAGGAGTAATAATGAGACAATTAAAGATTCAAAAGAGTATTACGAATCGCTCAAGTGAGGCACTGGATAAGTATCTGGTGGAAATTGGCCGTGCGCCTCTGATTAGCATCGACGAAGAAATCGAGCTAGCTCAGAAGATACGCAAAGGCGGCCCCGAAGGCGAGCGCGCTAAGGACAAGTTGGTGACTGCCAACCTGCGATTCGTAGTATCCGTAGCCAAGCAGTATCAGCATCAGGGACTGACGCTGACTGACTTGATTGACGAGGGTAACATCGGCCTCATCAAAGCCGCACAGAAATTTGATGAAACACGTGGTTTTAAGTTCATCTCGTATGCAGTATGGTGGATTCGCCAGAGCATTCTGCAGGCTATTGCCGAGCAGAGCCGCATTGTGCGCCTGCCACTGAACCAGGTAGGCAGTCTGAACAAGATCAGCCACGAGATTAACCGCTTCGAGCAGGAATTCCAGCGTCACCCCTCAGTTTCTGAGTTGAGCGACGCTACCAATATGGACGAGGAGAAGATTGCCCAGTCTATGCAGGCTGACAGCCACCACGTTTCTATCGATGCTCCTTTCCAGGATGGTGAGGACAACTGTATGTTGGACGTGATGGCCTCTGGCGACGACTCACGTACCGACCGCCAGGTAGACCACGAGTCTATGGCACAGGAGTTGAACACCGTGCTGCAGAAAGTGCTCAAAGAACGTGAGATTACCATCATCCGCGAGTGCTTCGGCATTGGTTGCCACGAGAAGGGTCTGGAGGAAATCGGTGATCAGCTGGGACTGACCCGCGAGCGTGTCCGTCAGATTCGTGAGAAGAGCATTGCCAAGTTGCGCGACTCTGGTAATGCACGCATTTTGATGAAATATTTAGGTTAAATGTTTTGCGACTCCAGATTTTTTTTGTAATTTTGGGGTCGTGAATCAGAAACTGCACATAATCCTTATGATACTGGGCATGATGACTCTCATGCCCAGTATTTGTTTGGCGCGTAGTCGTGCAAATGACTCCATCCTCATCTACCGTATGTGGAACTACTATGAGCACAACCAGTACGATACTATAGAGGTGGAGAAGAACCTGTATATGAAGCTCCGCTTCAGCATCAAGCGCCGCAATGTTCTGCTCTATCTGGTTCCCACCATGTACAGCATTGCGCGAGGTGACAGAGACTATGTCAGTGAGAGCTATTGCAAGCTCACCTACCATAATGCCCATGACTTCAACATTCGTCGGCAGGCCATCTGCGGAACCATTCCCCACCATCGCAACGTGATGCCCATGCTCTTTGAGATGATTACACCCAACCTCTATGGTGTACATCTCTATCCTAACAGAATCCTGTCGCCCTTCCATCGCAGCAACCGCTACTTCTATAAGTACCGCGTCTCACAGCAAGGCAGCAAGGTCGATATCAGCTTCCGTCCTCGCAGCAGCAATACTCAGCTTATTAAGGGTGTTGTCACCATTGAACCAGCGACAGGACGCATTCTCACGCTAAGTTGGCAGGGAGAATACGACATGATTGGCTTCAAGATAAATGCCGAGATGGATAGGAGCCGAGAAGGCGGTCCGCTTCCTATCTATAGCACCAATGAAGCGACGTTCAAGTTTCTTGGTAACAACATCAAGTCGACCATCACGACATTCTTTGACTGTCACACAGTCCTGCCCGACTCCATCGACAACAGGGAAGACAATACACTGATGGAGAAGTTGCGCCCTATACCGCTGGAACAAGACGAGAAGGAAATCTATGCTGCCTCTCAGCAACAAGAGCAAAAGGAGGCACAGAACGACACGATTCAGAAGGGCAACAACCGACTGAAAGAGGTAAAAGATGTAGCGTGGGACTTCGTTGGCGACAACTTCATCAACAGCATACATACACACACAGAGAACATCTCGTTGAACATCTCGCCCCTGTTCAACCCTCTCTATATGGGCTACAGCCATAGCAAGGGTGTCTCCTACAAGCTCGACGTCGGTGCACGCTATGCGTGGAATCCCTATCGCTACCTGACACTGAGTCCCAAGCTCGGTTACAACTTCAAGGGGAAGCAATTCTACTATACCATACCACTACGTATGACCTACAACCCCAAGCGCAACGGTTATGCCGAACTCACGTGGGGTAATGGTAACCGCACCTCGCATGCAGCCCTTGGAGAAACCTTTCAGAAGGTGATGGGAGACTCCATCAGCATGCCTGACTTCAAAGACAGTTATCTGCGACTCGTCAACAATGTGGCAGCATTCGACTGGTTGGAGATTATGGCTGGTGCCATCTACCACCGTCGTCAAAGCAGCAACAGTGACCTGATGCAACAAGCAGGACTCGCTGACGACTTCCACAGCTTTGCACCAATGCTGACCATCAAACTGAGTCCCTGGAGGAAGGGGCCTACGCTTACTGCCAACTACGAGCATGGCATCAAGGGCATCCTCCAGTCCAACCTTAACTATGAGCGCTGGGAATTTGATGCCGTCTACAAGCATCAGGCCAAGAGTGTGCGCATTCTAAACCTGCGTCTGGGTGCAGGGTTCTATACCCAGCGTAGCACCGACTATTTCGTTGACTTCACCAACTTCCGTGACAACAACCTGCCAACAGGTTGGGAGGACGACTGGACAGGACAGTTCCAACTGCTGGACAGCCGCTGGTATAACGAGTCAGACTACTATATCCGCAGTCATGTATCCTACGACTCTCCACTATTGGTGCTGTCGTGGCTGCCGCTGGTAGGGCGTATTGTGGAGACTGAACGTTTCTATCTGAGTGCGCTGTCCATCCAGCATACCCATCCCTATTTCGAACTGGGCTACGGTTTCCAAACCCGTTTCATCTCGACAGGTTTCTTTGCCAGTTTCCTGAATAGTAGATTCCAAAATTTTGGTTGTAAATTCACAATAGAACTGTTCCGCCGATGGTAAAACCACTCACCGTATACAAAGCCAGTGCAGGTTCTGGAAAGACCTTCACGCTGGCAGTAGAGTATATCAAGCTGTTGGTACAGAATCCGACCTGCTACCGTAACATCCTGGCCGTCACCTTCACCAACAAGGCGACGGAAGAGATGAAGATGCGCATACTCAGTCAGTTATATGGCATCTGGAAGGGGCTCCCCGACTCCCAGAACTACACCGACCGCATACTGGAGAAGACAGACCTGTCGGAGGAAACCGTCCGCAAGCATGCCGGCATAGCCCTACACCTGCTGTTGCACAACTACAACTATTTCCGTGTAGAGACCATCGACTCGTTCTTCCAAAGTGTATTGCGCAACCTGGCGCGTGAACTCGATCTGACCGCCAACTTGCGCATCAGCCTGAACGACACACAGGTAGAAGAGCAAGCAGTCGACCAACTCATTGACTCTCTGACACATACCGACCGCATGCTACAATGGCTGCTGAGCTATATCATGGAGAAAATCAGCGACGACCATTCATGGAACATCATCGGACAGGTAAAGCAGTTTGGCAAGACCATCTTTCGCGACTACTACAAAGCTCATAGTCAGTTGCTTAACAGCAAGATGGAAGAGAAAGGATTCATCGAGGCATATACCAAACAGCTGAAAGAGTTGCGCAGCACGGCACTGGAGTGCATGACGGCCATGGGCAACGAGTTCTTTGACATCTTAGAGAGCGAACACCTGAAGGTCGAAGACCTGGCCTATGGCAAGACGGGTGTTGCCAGTTTCTTCGCCAAACTACAAAGAGGGCTGTTTGACCCAAGCATCGAAAGCAAGCGCATCTGCGAATGTCGCGAAAACTCGGAGAAATGGTACACCAAGAAGAGCGAACAGGCAACACATATCTATGCTGTTGCAGAGTCTTCGCTAAGACCTCTGCTGTCAAGGGCTATGGACGAACGTCCACGCCAATTCAAGATATACCAGTCTGCCGACCTCACACTACGCCACCTCAGCCAGTTGCGCCTGTTGGGCAGCATCGAACAGAAGGTGCGCAGTCTGAACGACGAGGCCAACCGCTTCCTGCTCAGCGATACGCAGCAGCTGTTGCACGACCTCATCAGCGAGAGCGACTCACCCTTTATCTTTGAGAAGATAGGTACCCAACTGGAACACGTGATGATAGACGAATTCCAGGACACCAGTACCGTACAATGGCAGAACTTCAAGGTGCTGCTGCAGGAGTGTATGAGCCATCAGCATTCGCAGAACCTGATAGTAGGCGACGTCAAGCAGAGCATCTACCGCTGGCGTTCCGGCGACTGGCGACTGCTCAACGCCATCGACCGTCAGTTTCCGCATGCAGCAGACACCGTCGACATCGAACCTTTGAAGACCAACTGGCGTTCGTCGCGCCACATCATAGAGTTCAACAATGCCTTCTTCCGGACTGCCGCCCAGCATGAATATGAGGAACAGCGTGAAGAGTATCCTAACGGTGCCGAGCAACTGAAGAGCGCCTATGCCGACGTTGAACAGGACATCCCCGAGAAGCGCGGCAACAGCGGCTATGTCTGCATCCGTCTGCTACCTTCCGACGACTATCAGGAGAGGACGATGGCAACCATTGCCGACACCATCCGACAGCTTCAACAGCAAGGAGCCAGTCTGAAGGACATAGCCATCCTCGTACGCACAAACAAACATATCCCGCTCATCGCAGCCTATTTCGACGAGCAACTGCCCGACATACGCATCATCAGCGACGAGGCTTTCCGTCTGGATGCCTCGGTATCCATCTGTCTGCTCATCCAGACCCTTCACCTGCTGACCCATCCTGACGACCTCCTGGCTAAGGCTACCATTGTCAAACTCTACCAGCGCACCGTCCTCGGCAATCCTGTGGCAGAAAACGAGTTGCTCATCAAAGGTCGCGACCTCGACAGTCTGCTACCCGAGAGCTTTATCCGCCACATGCAGGAATTGCTCCAGATGCCGCTCTACGAACTCGTGGAGCGTCTCTATGCCATCTTCCAGTTGGAGCGTCTCAACGAGCAGAGCGCTTACCTGTGTGCTTTCTACGACCAGCTGAACCAATTTGTGCAAGACCACACGTCCGATATCGATGCCTTCATCCGCGAGTGGGAAGAGACCATCTGCAACAAGACCATTCAGAGCGATGCCACCGATGGTGTGCGCATTCTATCCATCCACAAAAGTAAGGGTCTGGAGTTTCCTCACGTCATTATCCCCTTCTGCGACTGGCGCCTGGAGATGCCCGACGTGCTCTGGTGCAAACCCACTGAGACGCCTTTCGACGCACTGCCGTTAGCCCCCATAGACTTTGGTGCTTCTCAGATGAAAGGAACCATCTATGAGCACGACTATTGGGACGAGCACCTGCAGAACGTCGTCGACAACCTCAACCTGCTGTATGTTGCCTTCACACGCGCTGAGCACAGCCTCTACGTCATTGGCCAGCATGGTGCCAAGAGCAACCGCTCGGCACTCATCGAAGCCGTTTTACAGAAGATGCAACTGGAGGGCAGCAGCCTCAGCGGAGAAGAGGATGCTGACAGTGAACTGATATTCGAATACGGCACGCCGACAGCGCAGCCATCAAACAGCAAGCATCAGTCATCTGCCAATGTCTTTCTCCAACCTGTCACCCCTGTACAGATTCAACTGGAGACGTTCGAGAGTAAGACAGAATTCCGACAGAGCAACAAAAGCCGTGAATTTGTGGAGGGTGACGACGAACAGCAGGAGCTGAGCTACATCAAGATGGGTAGCGTGCTCCACGAGATTTTCTCAACCATCCATACCACTGACGACATCGAAGGAGCCCTGCGCCAGTTGCAGCACGACGGAGTGCTCTACGACGACGAGGTGACAGCGGCAAAGTTGACAGCGATGCTTCAGAAGCGTCTGAGTGACAAACGTGTAATGGAGTGGTTTTCAGACCGCTGGCAGTTATTCAACGAATGTAGCATTCTGCGTCTCAACGAACAAGGAGAGGTGGAAGAGCGTCGTCCCGACCGCGTGATGACAGACGGAAAAGAGACGCACGTCGTCGACTTCAAGTTCGGTCGTCCCAAACCCGAATACCAAGAACAGGTACGCGAATACATGCAGTTGCTGCAGCAAATGGGACACCCGAATGTGAAGGGTTGGCTGTGGTATGTTTATAGTAATAAGATTGAGGAAGTTAAGAGTTAAGAATTAAGAGGTAAAAGGTAAGAGGTATGAAGAGTTTCTTAGCATACGTCGCAGAAGATATCATCCAGAAATATGGCACCGACCTGTCGCGCACAGCGGTGGTATTCCCCAACAAACGAGCCTCGCTGTTTCTGAACGAACACCTGGCACGCCTGACCAACGGCAAGCCTTTGTGGAGTCCTGCCTATATTACTATCAGCGAACTGTTCCGCCAACAGTCGTCGCTGACAGTTGCCGACCCTATCAAGCTGGTCTGCGACCTGCACAAGTCGTTCTGCCTGCATACAGGTTCCGACGAGACACTTGACAAGTTCTACGGCTGGGGACAGTTGCTCATCAGCGATTTCGACGACATCGACAAGAACATGGCCGATGCTGAGCGCGTCTTTGCCAACCTGCGCGACATCCACGAGCTTGACGACCTCAGCTATCTCACCGATGAGCAGCGCCAGCTGCTGAAACATTTCTTCAGCCACTTCACCGAGGAACACGAAACAGAGCTCAAGCAGCGCTTTCTGCGCCTATGGAGCCACTTCACAGACATCTATCACGACTTCAACGAGCGCTTAGCCCAACAAGGGCTCGCCTACGAGGGTGCGCTCTACCGTTCCGTGGTAACCAATAACCAGGAAACAATAACCAATAACTCCTACGACCGCTACCTCTTTGTGGGTTTCAATCTGTTGCAGAAGGTCGAGCAGCAACTCTTCTCGCAGTTGCAAAAAGAAGGCAAAGCCCGTTTCTATTGGGACTTCGACGACTACTACATGCAGCAACACGAGGCTGGTCGTTTTATTGCCAGCTACCTCAGCTACTTCCCCAACGAGTTGGACAGTCAGCGTGAGGACATCTACAAGAACTTCCAACAGCCCAAGGACATTACCTACCTCGCTGCTCCCACAGAACATATCCAGGCACGCTATGTCAGCAAATGGCTACGCGACCAGCAACGCTACAAGGACGGCCGACGGACAGCCATCGTGCTCTGCAACGAGCAACTGTTGCCTACCGTCATCCATTGTCTGCCCGACGAGGTCGAGAAGGTAAACATTACCACAGGCTACCCGCTGTCGCAAACACCTGTAGCCTCATTCATCCAACGCTACTACGACATGGTGCTGGGTGGCAACAGCACACGACTGGTGCGCGCCTTCCATCGACATCCGTATGCCCGTTTTGTGGAGGACGGCCAACCGTTGCTCACCATGCTGAGGGCTATTGCGCAAGGAGCCAAGGAAGAGATTACCGACCCGCTGTTTCAGGAGTCGCTGTTCCGTGCCTACACGCTCGTCAACCGCCTCAACGCCCTCGTTGAAAGTGGCGACCTGCAAGTCAGCGACACCACCCTGCAGCGTCTTGTCAACCAGCTCATCCAACAGACCACTATTCCCTTCCACGGCGAACCTGCCGAGGGATTGCAGGTGATGGGTGTTCTAGAAACGCGCAACCTTGACTTCGAACACGTACTGCTGCTCAGCTGCAACGAGGGCAACATGCCCAAGGGCATCAACGACAGTTCCTTTATTCCCCATAGCATCCGTCAAGCCTACGAACTAACCACCATTGAGAACAAGGTGAGCATCTACGCCTACTACTTCCACCGCCTGTTGCAACGCGCCAAGGATGTCACCATACTGTGGAACAACGCCACAGAGGACGGCCAGCGTGGCGAGATGAGCCGTTTCATGCTCCAGCTATTGGTAGAGAGCAGACAACACATCACACAGCATACCCTTCAGTCGGGTAAGAGCATTGCCCGCTATACGCCAGCACCCATCGAGAAGACACCCCACGTCCTCGATTTGCTCAACCAGCAATTCATAGGGCCCGACGCTGTGCTGTCGCCCTCAGCCATCAACAAGTATATGCGCTGCCAACTGCAGTTCTACTACCGCTATATTGCCGGCATCAAGGAACCCGACGAACCTGCTGACGAGCAAGAACTTGACAACCGTATCTTCGGAAACATCTTCCACCAGGCTGCTGACACACTCTATCACCAATTGCCCAAGCACGTCACGCGCGAATCCCTCGACCAACTGCTGAAGAGCAAGATAGCCATCGGCAAGGCTGTCGACGACGCCTTCCACGAGGAGTTGCCCCACGCGCTCATAGGTGGCTTGCACCTCATCAACCGTGAAGTGATTATCCGCTATCTGCGCCAGCTCATCGAGATAGACAAGGCCCTTGCGCCATTCGACATCCTGGGTCTGGAGTGCGACGTCTATCGGGAGTTGGCAGTTAGCGATGGACAGTCAGCAGGTAGCCTACAGCTAAGACTCGGAGGGCGCATCGACCGTCTGGACCAGATGAGCGACGGACGCATCCGTGTGGTAGACTACAAGACGAGCAGCAAGAAAATCAAGTACCTAAACAGCGTAGAAGACATCTTCGACCCTGCCAAGATTCACGATCACTCCGACTACTATCTGCAGACCTTTACCTATGCCGACATCGTCAGTCGCCAACAAGCCGACATCTTACATCTGACATCTGACATCAGACATCACGAAGTTTCCCCTGCCCTGCTGTTCATCCAGCATGCGTCAGCCAAGGACTACGACCCCACGCTGTGTTTCGGCAAGGTGAAGATTCTTGACATCTGGGAGCATAGCGACCGCTTCTGCGAACTGTTGGAAAACAAAGTGAACGAGATATTCATGAAGAACATCCCGTTCACTCCCACGACAGACCTTAAAATCTGTCAGACGTGTCCTTATCTGCAGATGTGCAGACGGTAAATCTCTTTAGCGGTTCTTGTTACGCAGGAACCACTGATGCGTAAAGAAATGGTATAACAACAGCGCTGCGATGCTAAGCACCAGAGCAGTATCTATCAGCAACGTGGGTTGCTGGTAGAAACAGGCATATCCCAATGCCAAGCCGCCAGCAAGTCCTGTCTCCCAGCCCAGGAAGTACGTACTCTGCGACGTGCCACGCTGACAATGGCGGCTCAGTTTGATGAAGAACAGCAGGAAGCGCGAACCGATGATGCCGGAACTCAGTCCCACCAAGATAGGACTTACGGGCGAGGCAGGAGCCACCAACAGGATAAGCAGGGCTGCCACCAACAGGAAGAGTCCCGAGATAATCTCGCTCTTCAGTTCTGCATCACGGAACACGAAGCGCTGGGCCAGCAGGGCCAGCAGGAAGCCACCCATCATGAGCGCGTAGAACAATGGTTCGAAGGGCATAGAGAGCAGCAGACCTATCACTGTGGTTACCATCAGCAGGTTGACGAACAGCACAAAACCATTCGTCAGGAAGAAGCGGTCCAGCGACACCACCTTCACACCTTCCTCAGGAGTGCGGAAAGGGAACGTGACAATCTTCACCAGCAGCAGGGCGCACAGGGCGCATCCTATTGCAGCCCACAGCACCCCATTGAATCCGTTCAGTGTATATACGATGAGTCCTGTCAGCGGTCCCAACGAGAGGGCAAAGCGTGCAAACCACGAGGCACTGTGGTTGGCCTCTGTACGCTGGAACGACTCACAGGTGTCGATGATCAGCGTCGACGATAACACCATCTGTGCCAGTCCGAATGTTGCGCCCAGCACAAAGCGGTGCACCATGATGACGGAGAACAGGGCCAGCTCCTTGTGCAGCGTGTCGACATACCACAAGAAGGCGATATTGACGATCAAAGCCACCATAGCCCACATGCAGACCACATTGCGACGGTAGCGCTGCACCAGCCATGAGCACAAGGCGCCCATCACATACAGTCCCAGGCCGAAGACACCCATCGCACGTCCCGTCTCTTCTGGCGAGAAGTGCTGTTCCATCATCCAACGCGGCATGACGGGAATAAGGATGTATACCGACATGGTCAGCAGCAGTGAACTGATGGCCATCAGCCAGAAGTCACGGTGCCACAATTTGATGTGTACAGGTGTATTCTGTGTGTTCATCCATTAGTACGATTCGTTCGCATTGGGGAAGTCGCCGCTCTTGACGTCCTCCACGTAGTGTCCCACGGCATCGTTGATGATGGTGTTCAGGTCGGCATAGCGACGCAGGAAACGGGGTGAGAAGCCCTGTGTCATTCCCAGCATGTCGGCAATCACCAGCACCTGACCGTCACAGCCATTGCCCGCACCGATTCCGATGGTCGGGCACTTCACCATCTTGGTAACCTCTGTGGCGAGTGCTGCCGGAACCTTCTCCAGCGTAATGCCGAAGCATCCGGCCTCATCCAGCAGTTGGGCGTCGTGCATCAGCTTGTCAGCCTCAGCCTGTTCCTTGGCACGCACGGCATAGGTTCCAAACTTATTGATTGACTGGGGCGTCAGTCCCAGGTGTGCCATCACGGGGATGCCAGCGTCGAGGATGCGCTTCACGGTGTCGAGAATCTCCTCGCCACCTTCCATCTTCAGCGCATCGCAGCCACTCTCCTTCATAATACGAATGGCATTGGCGACGCCTTCTGCAGCATTCACCTGATAGGAGCCGAAGGGCATATCACATACCACCAAGGCGCGCTGTGTGGCACGAGCCACCGAACGGGCGTGATAAATCATATAGTCTACCGTCATCGGCAGCGTGGTGCTGTTGCCTGCCATCACGTTCGATGCTGAGTCGCCTACGAGGATAGCATCAACACCAGCCTTGTCGACGATGCCGGCCATGGTGTAGTCGTACGATGTGAGCATGGAGATTTTCTCACCTTTCTGCTTCATCTCCATGAAACGGTGTGTTGTTACTTTGCGATTGTCGCTAACTAAATATCCTGACATAATACTTTAAATTGATAAATGACAATGGGGAATTATAACTGTGTGAAGTCGCTGACGACCTCGTCACACAACGGACGAATGGCATCAGCGGGGTTCGTCGTGGCCAGACCAACGACATACATGCCGGCGGCACGTCCCGACTTCAAACCATTAAACGAGTCCTCGAAGACCACGCAGTCCTTGGGCTCCACACCAAAGCGCTGGGCAGCCTTCAGATAGCAGTCGGGGTCGGGCTTCGAACGCTCAAAATCCTCCGATGTCAAGATGGCGTCAAACAGTCCGCGAAACTCCGCCCTGCTGGCATATACCGCCTGCATCTTCGGTTGGTTGGAACTAGTCACCACGGCAGTCTTCACACCCTGTTGGTGCAACGACTTTATAAAATTCTCAAAACCAGCAACATATTGGTAGTCCATCTGCTGTTCAAACTGGTTTAGTCGTTCCGTAATCAGCGGCTGCTTGTCTGCCAGCGGTCCTGAAAACCACGCATCATAAATCTGTACCAGCGTCTGACCCTTGATTTCGTGCTCCAGTCCTGGGTGCTCCGGATGGAACTCACGGCATTGGCTACCCCAAAACACAGTGTACTGTGGCTCCGTGTTAAACACGACGCCATCCAGATCAAACAATGCTGCTTTTATATTCTTCTTTTCCATTTGCGGGTGCAAAGGTACTAAAAACGAATGAAATGCGAAAGGAAAACGATAATAATTGCCTGAAAATGAATAAAAAAGCACCAAAAATTTGGAAGAAATACTTTTTTTTGTAACTTTGCGGAGGAAAAGTTGCAGGGCGTTTACGAACGATAAATTTGCATTTTCGCTCGAAATGCACTATCTTTGCACCGTATGATGAAGACATTAATAATAGATTTCTTTTACTAATCTTTCAGACAGCCAATTGGTACGACTATCACCCCATCTTTTCTCATATAAGCATATTGTCCGACAGCCGTTAATACCATCTTAAAAGAAGGATTCTTCATCTTTGTGGTATCTATCTTCTTTTCCAATGCATTAAGATTTGCAGCACCTTCTTCAATACGTGTGTCACCACCGAGTTTAATCTCTATCAATCCATAATTACCATTCCTCAGATGAACAACAGCATCACATTCTAGTCCGTTCTTATCCCTGTAATGGAACACTTCACCATCATTAGCCTCAGCATAAACACGCAAGTCACGTACACAGAGTGTCTCAAAGAACAGCCCCATTGTTTCCAAATCATTAAGCAGATCATTAGGGCCGAGACCCAGTGCGGCTATAGCTAAGGATGGATCTACGAAGTATCTGGTATCACTCGTCCTAATAGCCGTCTTCGAACGCAAATTCGGATTCCATGCTTTCATGTCTTCAATGACAAAGATCTTTTTTAAGGCCTTTATATAGGATATTACCGTTTCATCGCTCATACTTTCAGGCTCATTTGTCTTCATATCCTCAACTATGGTTGGGATACCGGCCATAGCCCCCTGCAACCTTGCATAAGAACGCAAAATCCTTTTTGCCCTATATTCGTCTCTCTCCACGCCGTCAACCCTCGAAATATCAGAACGTGTTATGGCTTCAAAATACTCCGTTACTTGCCTCAATGCAGCCTTTTTAGTCTTTTTGTTCAATGATTTGGGCCATCCCCCACGACAGATTGCGAATGCGACATCCTCCATCGTCAGAGAACTTTCTCCGTCAATCTTTTCTGGATGAGAGAAAAGTTCACCAAGACTAACATCACCAGATGATTCCTCCGATTCCCAAAGGGTCATTGGACGCATTGTGAGAAATGCAAATCGACCAGCACCGCTATGATTTATCTTTGAACCATCAGCAGGTACTGCAGAACCTGTCAACATAAATAGTCCGTCATCCTTCCTGTGGTCTGTCTCAAAGCGGACAGCATCCCAAATTTGTGGGGCAATCTGCCATTCGTCAATAAGCCGAGGATTATCACCTTGCAACAAGCGCTTAATATTTGTTTCTGCCAATTGCAAGTTCTGCCGCATGTTGTCCGGATCATCCATATAGAGGATGCTATTAGCTTGTTGTTCTGCAGTAGTGGTCTTACCACAAGCTTTAGGTCCCTCAATCAAGACGGCTCCCATAGCATCCAGCTTATCTGCTAATAGGACATCCGCTATTCTTTTCTTATACTCTGTATTGTCTGGCATATATACAATTATTCAATTTCTGCTGCAAAGATATGAAAAAACCTTTGAAAAACAAAATATTTTTCAGCCACATTTGGTTATTTGACCAAAATCTGATTGGTTATTTGGCGGGTTTTCGTTTGGTTATTCGGCTGACGGCACTAACGTTCCATTAGTCAACCTGCTTCCGCTCGGACATCTAAGAATAAGTTCTTATGTCTCTCGCTTACTCGCAGCTTTCTGTATTCCCCACCCTGCAAGTTGGTGTTTGGTTGTAGATGTCGCATAATTATTCATTTGTGAAGTGTAAATGATAACGTGAAAGTATACCAAATAATATTACATCCTTGCCCATCCTGAGCTGCAGGAGAAAGACCCCGAGTTTGATGCATGGTGCGATAAAGTCATCAAAATGCTTGAAGCTGACGGATGGGTTCTTGTAGCTACCAAGGCGTTTCTTTCTCATCGTTTTACTGTTTTTTCTTCGTTTTGCTTGTTATTTCAGAATTTATTTGTATTTTTGCAGCGTAATCAAAGCAAAACAAGAGAAACAAGATGGAAGCAGCAACTTTACAATCCACTCCGTTCACCCCTTTCCAGATTGAGATGCTGGAATTGGTTGCAAAGGTTAATTCTGAGCGTGAGATGACTGACATTCGTCGCATGCTTGGCCAGTATTTTGCCAAGCGCGCCGAGGACGCCATCGACCAGCTGTGGGACGAGGGCATGCTCAACGACAGTGTGATAGAAGGTTGGAAGAACGAACACATGCGCACTCCATATAAGCAGTAATGAATATCGTTCTCGACACCAACTGTCTGCTGATATCCCTCTCGCGTCACAGTCGTTATTATCCCGTTTGGCGAGATTTTGTTGACGGGAAGTACACACTTTGCATCACCAATGAGATCCTGGCTGAGTACGAAGAGATTCTTACTCAGAAAGTCGGTCCGGAGATTGCATCTCATGTCATTAAGGCTCTGCTTGATTTGCCCAACACCAGGATGGTTCAGGTTTACTACCATCTTCGCCTGATTACTGTAGATCCTGATGATGACAAGTTTGTGGACTGCGCCTTTAAAGCCAATGCAAAATACATCGTTACCCAAGACCATCATTACGATGTACTCAAGCTGACTCCATTTCCTCGTATTGAAGTTGTGGATATTGACGAGTTCCTTAGCATTTTGCATTAAAGCCATTCTTTATTCTTTGAGTTTAGTTATTTGTCAGTACCAGTCCCTGGCGTTTCCATACTCGTCCTCGTCAGCTGATACCTTATTAATTAATAGCACTCCGTTCCTGCAGTCTGCTTTTTGCAAGGACGGAGTGCTATTCTATTCTTCTTATTGTATGATGGCAAACTAAGGAAGTGAAATAGGTGTTTCATTCGGAAATCTACCTTGGAATCATATCGTTCCTAGCAAATCCTTCAATCTGACAAAGAAGAACGGCAGTTTAGGACTTCCCCAAACAATAGCGGGAACATTCCTCAAGTCAAAGACACGATATCTCAACGACTCATCTGTTCCGTTATCCTTACGAATTCTCATCATATAGTAAGAAGGATGGGTTGCATCAGGATAGCCTTCATCTAGCAGACGTTTTTTCGTCCATACATCATGCCTTGTTTTGACAATCTTCCTGATGTTGCCAGTTTCTTTCTCATTACCCACAAAGAGCAACAGGTATTTTGCTTGAAGTATGGGAGAATCAGCAATCTTGTCAAGTGGAATGTTGTACCAACAGTTCTCGAATGTCCAATTACGTTTCTCATCACTACCTGCTCTAGCCACCATTACAAGGTCGTCAATCATTCCTGCCTTCTCGTCTTCAGAGATATATGCTAGCGTGCGTTGAGGCTTGGCTTTGGCAACATGACTTTCTGTAGTTGCCTTCTCCATCAATAATTTGTGCAGATGTTCTCTTAGCAAGCAGCCTTCTTGTTCTTTATTCACATTCGGCAACAGTGGGAACGCGCCAATATTCACGTCCTCAACACTTTTGCTATAATACCGCTCCTTGATGCTTTTATCATCGCCACGACCAGGAAACAATATATATCCGCCTATAACCTCTTTTGAACGATACTTTTCCTGTTCCTTACTATAATAGATAGCATCCCTATAGCGATGCATCTGATTTATTGCATCCGTTGGAGGATAGTCGCCACCTGACAATTGCTTTAATTCGTCAGCATCTTGCTGCTCAAAGTCCTTGTCAAGTGCTCTATCGTTGATAACACGATATTTGGCATCATAGAGATATGTTAACACGACCTCGCCCGACTCCCTGCTAATATTCAATACTATGTCAGGCCGTTGTTCAGTAGTGGCTGTGTGAATGCCCATTCCGTATGCTCCATTACCACTGGCTCTATTAAATGTATGTTGATAATGAAGTGTCACAACATCACCAGCATGAGCCTCTAGTTGGGCTTTTCGTTTATCGTCATCTTCATCCTGAGGTGCTGGATAACGGAACATCACCACATGCTCCAATGATGAATCAGTAAAAGGATTGAGCAATGTTCCCTTTGGTTCTGTCACCAGACTCTCGTAATCAGGCTTGTTTCTATCAATTCCCATTACTTCGGCCACCAATTTCTTCATCTTGATAAAACACCACAGTTCGTAGATTTCCCAAATCTGCAGTGTACCAATGTTGGCAGCCCCATGATAGAGGTCAATACCTCGTTTCAGTTTCAGCCAGTCCTTGTATATCTGTTGGTATCCGCAGCGGTTCTGCAGCACCAGACTTTCTTGTTTCAGTCCTTCAAACTTTCCAATAGATTTAAAGAACGGATGGTGCAGCATCTTGCGTAGCGTTTCCTGATAGCCAATCCATTGTTGACGATGACGTTCAGACAGTTCTTCTTGTGTGCTTCTTAATACATTGGCTATAACACTACTCAACCTATGCCCAATGCTTTTCAGCGTATGCTTTACAAAGCGGTTCTCCATTGTGTCCTGCGTAGAGCAAGCCTCATCATAACTGAAGTAGTATTCTTCCAGTTTGCCTTCTGCCTGTATTTCTGCGTAGCGTTCTTCCATCTCTGGTGTCCAACGCTTTATCTGTTCAGCTTTACGCGATGTTCTGTATTTCACTACCTGGGTATGAGGATTCTGAATCACCCACTTCACGTTCTTTGTGTAGTTATCCACAATACCTTGAAAGGCTTGCATCCATGTGGCATCATTGTTCAAATGCCCACGACTGAATTGCTGTATCGTGATACTCAGGTAGCGATATATCACATCCTGATACTCATCGTTTACCTCACGCAGCAATGAGGCATAGTCGTTCTTGGTATCGAGTTTTGGCGACACTACATCGAAACAGACATAAGCATCCTTGCATTTCCCTCCTTTCTGGTAGCTGAATTCTAAGCGGAATACACCAGGCTCGTTCAGGAAGTCTAACTCGCCAGTAAGAGATTTCTCTTTCTTGTCATGCTCTTCATCAAGAAAGAAACTTTCCTCCACGTCTTTCCTTACATGTCGTACCTCTGGTTTAGATTCTGTTTCAACTCCATGAAATAGAATCCTTATCTGATATTTGCACGTTTCAAAGAATACAGGCCACAGATGGCTCCACTCTTTTCCATTTGGCAACGAAACCTCTTTATGGTCTATAGGGCTATACAGATTCAACTTGCACTCATCATGACTCTTATATGAACAGTAAGCCTCAGGTGCATCAATCTCTGGGTTAGAATTCTTTGCATAGCGAATCCTACTCTCGAATTTATTCCAAGAGAATCCGATGTCCTGCGTGCGAACAATCACCTCGTAGTCGCCTTCTACTTGTCTCAGTCTGAGTACATCTGTTTGCATCCTTTGCGTGTCTTATGGCCAGAAACGAGTAAACTCTTGATTATTAAGTCGCTCTATCATCTCCTGTATTTTCTCACGAGCAGTTTGGCGATGGTCGCCCCCCTCTTGTTCCTCGTTTTCGATTTCAGGAGCTAAGTCCATCAGCCACTCCAATCGGTTGTTATACTCCAATTTGACATCATACTTTTTCTGATATTCATCCTTAAAGTCCTTTGAAAGGTTGAACATATCAGAATCGCCTTCAATACGAGGCAATATCTTCATTAGCAAAATGTGATCAAGAGCCTGATTGATAATATCATCAATATTCTCATCTTCTTTCTTGCAATCAAGCAATACACCCACCATAATAGTTAGTTCGTTCAGTACGCGATAGCTCACTTCAAACGGAGTCCCCTTCAGAGCCTTGTTTATTTCCTCAAGTTTAGCAGGCAACTTTTCTATGATTGTATTCGCATCATCAGGATGTGTTTCTAATACCTCATCGGCATTCACATACAGCTGGCGGAAACTATTCTGCCACTTTTCCTGCTCCTCCTTTGGCAGATATTCCAAATCTTGTCTTCCACCAAACATGTTGCTTAGTTTGCCACCATTCATCTCTATTGTCATTGCACGGTCAATCACCTTGCGAGAGAATTGGTGAGTGGTATCGTCCATATTTACCGTACCGATGATGATGACATTATCTGGAAGCGTCAAGCCCTCTGTCGTTAGGTCAGTACGTTTTCCAATCTCAGGGTCTATGTCATTCTCCGTATCTATGCCATTAAGTTTCATATATATATCACGGTCAGTCTTTAGCATGGCATATGTGTTCCCGTTTTTGTCTGTCAATCCTGCAAACTCACGGAAATGCTGTGCATCCACTATAGTACCAGTCTTGATAACATCTTTATTCACTTCGTCTGTTCCTTCTATCTTAGGATGCTTGCGTGTTTCCATGATACTCAGCATCTCAGCAAAGTAGTGTTCTACCGGAGCCAAGTTCATTTCATCGAGACATACAAAGAATGGTACATTGGGGAACATTTTGGCTTTCACCAGAAACTTCACGAACTTCTTGAACTGGTAACTCTTATTCATGTTGCTATAGTAGCCCAACAGTTCCGTAGAATCGTGCCAATTAGGTTTCACCTCTATCATGCAGTAGTTGCCAGGAGTCGTACCATCCTTATCCTGCAAGTACTCTGGACAAGACTTGAATGCTAACTCACGAACAATGCGCGATTTACCAGTACCACTAATACCAGCAAGGAGCAGAAATGGTTTTGTACGAATAGCAGCGATGTAGTTTGGTTTTTCGTTATTATTACCACGTTGTTTATTTAACGAAATCCATTGTTCCTTATTAGTGGATTTGATTTCTGTACCAATCTCAAATTCTGCAACTTTCTTTCTTACACTTGGTATCTCATCTGTTATTATGCTTATAGTTTTTGTATCACTTTCCACATAAGAAAGATTCTTTAGAACCATATTAAAACGAGTATCATTAGCAATGTCGTAATGTTCTAATGCTGATGTCTTATAATCAGAATCTGTACGAAATCTAAGTATTGACTCCACTGCTAGATAATACTGATTCCAATTATCCGATGTACAAACAAACAATTTGAATTCTTGTGTTGACATTTGGTATTCACCTGTTGCATCTCCCAATAACAATAAAACTTTCAGGGTATACATTATTGGATTAATACCATTACCATTAACAGATATTTCCATCGTTTCCAATTGCTTATTTATTATTTCTTGATATTTTTCTGTATTCACATAATTCCCTTCGGAGATTGATTTGATATGATAATATACATCAGTTAGATTTTTTGAGGAATAAGCAGCTTTTGATTTGGGCGCTGAAGGAACCATAATTCCATAGAATTCGCAATTTTTCAGAGCCCGATGTGGAGAATTACCTATATAGTTGGTATAAATAGGATCTGTCTTCTTTCTGTCAAAGAAAGATTCAAAAGATTCATTGGGGTCATCATTCCACATTTCCAAAATAGAGGCCATCATCATCAAGTCACGAAAGCTACAATTTTGTTTCGTGATATACCAAAGACATCCACTATAATCCGTTTTTAGGAATTGCAGTTTTATGTCACTTAATCTGTCCATTTGTCGAGATATTATTATACTAATGTAATATCAATATTCATAGGTGTTACCAAAGATTTAGGATACATATATTTGCTATCCAAAATTCTAAGGATTTTCTCCACATCAGCTTTTAGAGCACCATCATACATTGAACTTACCACACCCATAAATGCAGGTACTAACCTAAGTGTCGTATTAGTAAATTCTAATGCAGATACATTTTCCCGAAGCACATGCAGCATTCTGCTGCTATCAATATAATCCTCAACCAAATGGCTTGGCCTAGGATTTGTTTTTAACCAATAGACAACCTCATCTACCTCTTGTTGATGTTTTGATGTCATAACATATGTATAAAAATTATCGATAGAAATATAGCTGATTCCTATCTTATACAATTTATACAACACTTCAAGAGTAAATAATAGAGGACTGACTGAGTAGTCTTTCAAATCTTTTCTTGAATCTGTTACAGTCTGCATTCTGACTTTAAGGAGTTGCTGAGTTTTTAGCCTATTATATTCAGCAGAACCAAGCCTACAAGTGTTTAATTTTTTAAAGATTTTTGTCGTTTCCTCTTCGTTGTATTTACCCCCTCGGCTATAAGGAGAGGATTTCGAAATCATGCCATACATTTGTCCTACAGAAAGTATTCTGTGGTTAGGCAAAATTCCATATTTACCTACATGGCTTTCAAAGTAATCGCCAATATCCTCAATATATTTGTTGGGAATAGAGTCGAACACTTTTGCTGCAAAAAAGGAATGGTCAAAATTCGCATCTTGCTTAGCAAAATACCATACACTTTTGGGTGAAAGGCTTTTAAGTTTTTCAGTTACTGTTCGCATAAAAGGAGTTTTACTACATTGGCAAGGAAATACGCAAGTTTAGGAGGTACTGCATTACCTATCTGCTTACAAATAGAGGATTTGGAACCAGTAAACTCAAAAGAGTCAGGAAATGATTGTACTCTAGCTGCCTCTCTTGGTGTTAATGTTCTATTGTCATCAGGATGGATGAATCTTCCACCCGCAGGTGTATCAAAACGTGTGGTAATAGTCATCGTTGGACTATTCCATTCTAATCTTCCATAAGCGCCACTATGCACAGACTTTATATTTTCGTTAAGTACAGTCCAATTCTGACCTGCCAGAACTTTATCCATTCTACCAATTGCCAATTGGTTATGTTTGGAAGCAATATGGTTGAAAGTCTTATTAAGACCGTCTCTCATTCTTTCCTGATATAATGTCTGTGTTTCGCTAAGACAGATGACACCAGTTGAAGATGGTGCAGGTATATCAGAAATGGCATCACGCAAAGTAACTGCATCGAAGAAATGAGGCTCTCTTTCTCTAATGTTAGTCCTTACTTCTTCAAATATGTCTTCGATATCAAAGTCGTGATTAAGCAGACCTATAAGGATAACTCTCTCTCTGCGCTGAGGAATGCCATATTCCACGGCTCTACAAACTTTGTAATGAAGGTAGTATCTGTCTCCATTAAAATTCTCGGGGTTGCCAAAGGCATTTTCAATCTCTTTAAAAATTTTACCTTTGTCTTTGGACAGAATACCCTTTACATTTTCAAATACAAATATCTTAGGACGGACAATCTTAACAACATTCACATAATGTCTAAATAGATAGTTCCTAGGGTCATTCATGAAAGCGTTCTTTTCTCTTATGCGGGCACCCGCCATTGAGAATCCCTGACATGGTGGTCCACCTATAATTACTTCTGCTTCGCCTTTATTAAAATGTTCTTCATCAACAATCTTGCCAATATCCTCTGCATACATTAAAGTGTTGGGATGGTTATGAGAATATGATGAAGCAATCTCCTTGTCAAATTCTACAGCTTTGACAATATCATATCCTGCTTTCTCAAATCCGACTGAGAAACCACCACACCCTGCAAACAAATCTATGACTTTCAACTTATGCTCCATCGCTTATTCTGTATTTCTCGTTAAAAGTTTGGATATACTTAACTTCTGTATCTGATAACCCATAGACAGATTTAAGCTCTTTGTCTATTTTGTCTATGATGTCTTTGCAGAATTTATGCTTGTATTCGTAATCTATTTGTTTGGTTCCCACATAAACTTTTGTCTCTTCCAACTTTTTTTCTAGCTCTTTTTGTAATGCTACCCACTTCTTCGCTTTAGGAATCCTACGAGGGAGTTTAATGTGTGACAGCTCTTTGTTCGTGATATGCCAACCATCAGAAATAATAGTCCAAATCAAGAAGAACAAACTTGAGTTAAGCAAACAAAGCACAAATGGAACCTTGGTTTTATCAATACTATATTCCTTATAGCTATTTGAATGCAAATCAAAGGAAAATGCCTTCATCCAGAAACATGCACGGAGGTTAATGTAGATTGGACATTGTCCTTTAGAACTGCTAGATGACAACAAATCGATTCCTTCATAATTCTGTATTTTAGAGAATATGGAATAAGCCGTAACATCACCAAGTTTAGGCCAATATCTTGTATCCGTCGTATTAATCTTAACTAGCGGTATGTTTCGGAAAAGTGTTTCTCTTTCTGTCTTATACCAATGATAATATTTTGATGAATACACACCCACTTCGGTTCCTACCTTTTGAGCAAAGACAATTGTAAGTTTCTGGTGTACGCCTGTAAATAGACAGTCTGGTCTATCTGCAAAATTTAGTAATAACTGTTTCCCTGTTTGTTCCTGTACATAGTCTCTTATTGAACTCATTCTTGCAGTAGAAATGTATGACAATGGCACAACAAAGGCAAGTACACCATTTGTGTTGAGGAATGCAGAAACATTCCGCATTACATCAGCATATACATTCCCATAATTGTTGGCAACAGTTCCTTCGTATTTCCCATACTCGATATATGGAGGATTGCCAACTATTATGTCATAATGACCAAAGACGGTTCCTCTGTAGTCTACTGTATCTACATTGTGGAAATTTTCAGCTATAACTTTTGCAATAGAATCCAAATCAAGTTCTTGAGAGAAAGAGTCTATGAGCAAAAAGAACAGCCTGATCTTAGAAATATCTGTAGAGGTTTCATCTATATCATTACCTTTAATAGTATCTATCAAATCTATTGATGCTGAGATAACGTTTTCATGATTCTCAAACAGTTTCAGTTTCAATGCTAACGCGCTAATTAAAAACTCTCCAGCTCCACAAGTCGGATCAAAAACTGAAGCTGCAAGAATTCTTTCTTTTGTTTGTGAATCGAGTCTTTTGAAATTCTTATCAATAGTCTTCGTATCTAATACGGAATATAAAGATGGTGTAATAAAATGATTAAAAGCATTTAACACCATGAAGTCTGTAACATCATGATCTGTATAGTAAACGCCAGAAGTTTTTCTTCTAGACTCTTTTTCATTAATCTTGGAGAGATTAAGCTGAAAGTTGTCTACTAGTTTTGGAGAGCCGTCAATAATATTTATTTCCTTGGGGAAATCATACTTCTCATATGTATCTTCTAGGAGTTTATTAAGAGCAGGAAGAATGGCTGATACATAACGTGCCTTACCACGATATTTAAACAATATGTGGTTGACAACCTCATTTCTTATAGTTGAATGGACTGTGCTTGCCATCTAACAATTATGCCCAGCAAGCACCGAATCTGGAATTAATTATTGTTGTCACCTACATACAAAAAACGTGGGTGCTTAACTCATGCCTGTTTGTTGTTCACGGCCTTCCACAGCCTTGGTAATTAAACAGACAGAGAAACACCCACGCAGGAGTATATAGTACACCCGTAAAGTGTGCTTTTGAGGGCACAAAGTACCCTCTCAGCACACTACGGAGTAGTATATGATACACCCCGTGGTGTCACCCCAGCATTTGTTTTTGAATTACCGTTCGATTGTGGAAGTTTTGAACAACCAAAAACAAAGCGTCAGTAACGCCTTCTAATATGTAGTGCTCCACCCAGCAGCTCCGCACATCTCAATGTGCTTCCTGGCCGCTATGGGCAGATAGCAGGTGCAAATTTACAAAAAGAATCCGAATAATAAAAGAAAAAGGGGAAAAACTACTCTTTTAATTTCTTCTTTAGCGTTTCAGGCCGACAAGCACTGGTGCCTGGTTTGATTTTTTTTGTGAGGTATACTTGATACAAACTACATGCCTACATATTTTTATTGCAAGCCTTTGTAATTCAACAATATAACAAAAAAATATCATACACAAAGCCTACACGGAGCCTACATAAACCTACATGATTTTTGGAAAAATAGTGATCGGAATAGGATGAGATAGCTGTGCTCGGCAAAAATTCTCTAGAGAATTTTGTCGTTATTAGCTGTACACGGCGCTGTATTAGCTGTACTCAACGCTGTATTAGCTGTATAATTGAGGTGGTTTGTATGTAGGCTGAATGTAGGCTTTGTGTAGGTTAAATGTAGGCTGAAATTTCGGTAATGCTCTATATTACAATGGAATATGATAGAATGATGTAGGCATGTATGCTAATAAGAGAAGGTGCGGAGGGCTTCGTAGATCCGCTGGACGGGCAGTCCCATGACGTTGAAGTAGCTGCCGTTGAGCTGTGTCACACCGACATAGCCTATCCACTCCTGGATGCCGTAGGAACCTGCCTTGTCGAAGGGACGGTAATGGGTGACGTAATAGTTGATTTCGTCGTCGCTCAGCTGCTTGAAGGTGACGTCGGTCAATACGGAGAAGGACTGCTGGCGCTCCGTGGTTGTCAGCGTGACGCCCGTAATAACCTGATGAGTGTTGCCGCTCAACTCGTGGAGCATGCGGCAGGCGTCAGCCTCGTCGTGGGGCTTGCCCATCACTTCGTCACCCAAGACGACGATGGTGTCGGCGGTAATAACGAGTTCGTCGGCGGCCATGGTCTCACGATAGGCAGCGGCCTTCTTCTGCGAGATATACTCGGCAATCTGGCGGGTGGGTAGACTGGCGGGATAGCTCTCGTCGATGCCGTCGATGACGCGCACCTCGAAGGGGACGTCAAGGCCCGCCAACAGTTCTTTGCGTCTGGGCGAATTGCTCGCCAGGATAATCTTATAATTTACATTAAACATTAAACGTTAACCATTAAACGTTAACCATTAACCATTATGCATTAAGCATTATTCTCACCAGCCGAAGGCCTTCTCGTCCTTCAGCCACTTGCCCTGGGCACGCAGCGTCTGCTCTATCACGTCGCGGCCACAGCCGTAGCCACCACGATACTGGCTGACATAGCAGCTGACGTCGCGCACCTCGTGACAGGCATCCTGCGGACAGACGGGACAGCCCACCAGTCGCATAACCTCCAAATCGGGGATGTCGTCGCCCATAAACATCACCTCGTCGTCCGTCAAGTCGTACTTCTGCTTGAACTCCTCGTAGACCTTGATTTTCACTGCAGCGCCAAGGTAGATGTCCTTCATGCCGAGACCCTCGTAGCGGTGGCGCACAGCCTCTATCTTGCAGCCAGAGATGATGGCGATGCGCAACCCCATCTTGATGGCCAACTGGATGGCATAGCCGTCCTTGATATTCACGGTGCGCAGCGGTGTGCCGTCGGCAGCCAGCGTAATGGTCTCGGCAGAGAGCACGCCGTCGAGGTCAAACACGATGGCTCGTATCTTCTGTAAGTCGTAATTGATCATGTTGTTTCTTATCTTGTATACTTTCTGACATGAGGTTATAGATAGCTTGCAGGCGTCCGTCGAGCAGTGCCGACTGGGCAGCCATCACGTTTTTGTCGCCACGTGCAGCAGGACCCGTCTGGGCCTCGGTGGGGTGCAACTCGTGGACTTTGCGTGCCGTCTCGTCCACCAACGGCAGCATCACATCGAAGGGCAGTCCCTTGCGTGCCAGTACGTCGGCAGCCAGCGTATAGCAGTGGTTGGCGAAGTTGCAGGCAAAGACGGCA
>OMQN01000073.1 GCA_900313235.1 uncultured Prevotellaceae bacterium
TGTGATGGATGCTATCGCCAAGAAGTGTGGCCATGAGTTTGAATACGAGGAGGCGCTGGTGGGTGCCTGTGCCATCGAGGCTTGTGGCGATGCCTATCCTGCTGCCACGCACGATGTCTGCATGCGTGCCGATGCCGTGCTCTTCGCTGCTGTAGGCGATTTAAAGTATGACAACGACCCCACGCTGAAGATGCGTCCAGAAACGGGCTTGCTGGCTATGCGCAAGCAGTTGGGACTCTTTGCCAACGTGCGCCCCGTGGCCACCTTCGACTGTCTGCTTCACAAGTCGCCGTTGAAGGAAGAGCTGCTGCGCGGTGCCGACTTTGTCGTCATTCGCGAACTGACGGGTGGTATGTATTTTGGTGAGAAATATCAGGACAATGACAAGGCCTTCGACACCAATGTCTATACGCGTCCTGAGATAGAACGCATACTGAAGGTAGCCTTTGAGATGGCTATGCAGCGCCATAAGCACCTGACCGTTGTCGACAAGGCCAACGTCTTGGCGAGCAGTCGTCTGTGGCGCCAGATTGCTAAGGAGATGGAACCGCAGTATCCGGAGGTCAAGACAGACTATATGTTCATCGACAACGCCTCCATGCGTGTGCTGACAGAGCCCCGCTTCTTCGATGTCATCGTTACGGAGAACACCTTTGGCGACATTCTCACCGACGAGACATCGTGTATCACGGGGTCTATGGGTCTGCAGCCCTCGTCCAGCCTGGGCGAGCACACACCGCTCTTCGAACCCGTCCACGGCTCGTGGCCGCAGGCAAAGGGTCAGAACATCGCCAATCCCCTGGCACAGATTCTCTCTGCTGCCATGTTGCTGGAGCATTTTGGTTTGGAGAAGGAGGGCGCCCTGGTGCGCGAAGCTGTCAATGCCTCGCTCGATGCCAATGTGCGCACACCCGAAATTCAGGTAGAAGGTGGTCAGAAGTATGGAACGAAAGAAGTAGGACAATGGATTGTAGAATATATCAACAGAAGTTGAGAAATGGAAGAAATGAGAAAATGAGAAATTATTTGGGGCGCCGCATATTGATGACGTTAGTCCTCATCTCTCAATCTCTCATTATCTCATTCTCTCAATCTCAAAACTGGCGTGACTCGCTGACCGTGCTGAACAAGCAGATAGCACAGTCCTCGTGGTCTACAGACCTGCACCTGCGCAAGGCCAATGCCAATTTGCAGTTGAAGCAGTGGCAATATGCCATCGACGAGTATAGTCTTGTGCTGCAACGAGAACCCAAGAACCCTGCCGCCTTGTTCTACCGAGCTTATGCCAACACCCATCTGCGTCGCTTTGAACTGTCGCGCAACGACCTCAACGACCTCTTGGCTTTTGCACCCAACCATTTCGAGGCCCGTCTGTCACTGGCTGTCGTGCTGCAGCAGCTAGGACGCAAGCAAGATGCGCTGGATCAGCTGAACCAGACCATCCAGCAGCATGCTGACTCGGCAGTGGCTTACGCTGCCCGTGCCAATCTGGAGCGCGACATGAAGCAAGACGAGGTGGCACTCTACGATTGGCAGCGTGCTGAAGAGTTGTCGCCGCGCGATGTGACCTATGTCGTCTCTCACGTCGACCTGCTCTTGGTGTTGGGACGCAAGACGGAGGCGCGCCGTGTTCTCGATGCTGCCGTCAAGCGCGGCATTCCTCGTGGCATGTTGGTAGAATGGTACAGGAAGGTGAAACATTAAACATTAATAATTAAACGTGATACAATAAAACAGTTAACGTTTACGTTAAAAAGAATGTGAAGAAAGAAGAAATCATTTCATTTATTAAGAATCTGAAGATTCCCACCAAGCGTCAGTACTTGTTGGGCTTCGCTGCTGTTGTAGCCTTTTTAGCCATTGTGCGTCCTTTTGCGGTGGGAGAAAGTTGTGATACTGTGGATGAAGAAAAGTTCAACGCTCAAAGTTCCTTGCAAAGCTACACTCTCAATGAGAGCACGTTCAACGCTGAAAAGAAGCACCGCATTCTCTCCGTACCTAACTACAAGATGGCGTTCCCCGACAGTCAGAGTGTGCAGATTGTCGCTGCCAACAAGTGGGGCGTTAAACCTGTGAAAAATCGTGAGGATGCCGAGGCACGCAAGAAGGAATTGGTATATGTCGGCGAGAGTCCCTACTACCATGTCGACAGACTCAACAGTTCCATTCCCTATCTGGTGCCACGCGCTGCTATGCTGCTCCAGGACATCGGTCAGGCATTCTACGACAGCCTCTATATGAAGGGAGTGCCCTTGAACCAACTCATCGTAACCAGCGTCTTGCGCACCAAGGAAGACGTGGCCCGTCTGCAGCGCCACAACGGCAATGCTACAGACAATTCGTGCCACCTCTACGGCACCACTTTCGACATCTGCTATAACCGCTATCATGCCATCGGTCGCGAGGTGCGCAACGACACGCTGAAGTGGGTGCTCTCCGAGGTGCTTCGTGACATTCGCCAACAGGACCGCGCCTACATCAAGTATGAAGTCAAGCAGGGCTGCTTCCATATGACTGTGCGATAGCTATAAGAGAATAACAAGAGTAACTGCCAGTAATTAAATAACCTAACATACTAACGATGAACAATATAAAAACGATGGCCATAGCTGTCCTGCTGACAGCCCTGAGTGGCGCTGCTTCAGCGCAGAAGTTTCCTGTAGGCATTGTCAGCACGCAGGATAGCGTCAAGAGTGTACAGTTTGGTGTTATCTCGTCAGTGGCAGCTAACGGAGGGCGAGGTCTGCAACTGTCGGGCGTCTCCAATACGACGGCCCACCAGTTCAGTGGTCTCCAGCTCAGTGGTGTCAGCAACATCACCAAGGGCATGAACCGCGGCCTGCAGCTGTCGGGTCTGCTGAATGTCTCGTCGAGCATGATGCGTGGCTGGCAGTGGGGTGCCGTCAACTATGCCGACTCGCTCGACGGCGTGCAGATAGGTCTTCTCAACGTCTCCCGTCAGCGCCCCAAGGGTGTGCAGATTGGTCTCGTCAACCTGTCGTACGACAGCATCGGCCACAAGATTGGTCTGGTCAACATCAACCCCTCGACAGATATTGACCTGATGGTCTATGCTGGCTCATCGACCAAGACGAACCTTGCCGTGCGCTATCGTAACCGCTCTACCTATAACATCGTTGGTGTGGGAACGCACTTCATGGGCCTCGACTCCAAGTTCTCGGGTGCTGTGTTCTACCGCCTGGGACAGTACTTCCAGATGTCGCCCCGCTGGACGCTCAGCGGCGATGTAGGCTACTACCATGTCGAGACCTTCTCCAGGGAGAACAGTGCCAAGCCCGAGCGCCTCTACTCCCTGCAGGCACGCTTCAATGCCGACTACCGCTTCAGCAATAAGTTCGGCGCCTTTGCCTCCGTGGGGTGGGGCTTGACGCGCTATTACGACCGCAACGAGACCTACCGCAACCGCCCGCTGGTGGAGCTGGGTCTGACCTACCGCCAGTCGCGCAACCATCATGGCGACACATGGCAGCGAGCCCTCGACAAGAAACGCTCGAAACTCGTCTTCGCCGACTCCACGATGGCCTTGCCCGTCGAGAAACGCTACTGGCAGGCCGTTGCCGAAGCTACAGCCATCAATGTCGGCGTACAGCTCTTCGACCGCTATGCGCTGAGGACAGACTTCGCCCAGACCACCCTCAACTCGCTGAAGCGCAACTTTACCGACGGCATGGTGTGGGACAATGATTATTTCATCACTAACATGTTCATGCACCCCTACCATGGCAACCTGTACTACAATGCAGCTCGTACCAATGGTCTGACATTTTGGGAATCAGTGCCTTACGCTCTCGGTGGTTCGCTCATGTGGGAATTCCTCGGCGAGACCGAGCCGCCAGCCATCAACGACGTCATCGCCACCAGCTGTGGCGGTATGGCCATCGGTGAGATGACCCATCGCCTGAGCCTCACCGTGCTCGACGATCGCGACTTCGGCACCAGCCGTTTCTTCCGCGAGGCCGCCGCAGCCATCATCAACCCCATCCAGGGTCTGCACCGCATCATCAGCGGCGATGCCTGGCGCGTCAAGAGCAGAAACTATCGCTATCACGACTTTACCAAGATTCCTGTCGACATGACCTTCTCCGTCGGTTGGCGCTATCTGGCTGACGACGGTGCCCTCTTCCGTGGTATTCATGCACCGTATGTCAATATGACGCTGACCTACGGAATACCTGTTGACGGTGAGCGTCATACGGTGCCCTACGATTTCTTCGACCTGGAGATGAATTCAGCCTTTGGAGGCGGACAGCCTTTCGTCAACACGTTGAATATCGTGGGACGACTGTGGAGCATCCCCATTCTTGACAAGAAAGACATGGCTGGCGAATTTGGTATCTACCAGCACTTCAACTACTACGATGCCAGTCCCATTGAAGACGGTTCTCAGTTGACACCCTACCGCATCAGTGAAGCCGCCGGTTTCGGTCCCGGCTTCATCGTATCGCTGCCCCAGATGGGCGCTCTTCGCAAACTTGAACAGCGCGTATTTTTCAGCGGCATCCTGTTGGGCGGTACCAAGAGCGACTATTTCAACGTTATTGAGCGCGACTACAACATGGGTAGTGGTTTCAGTATCAAGTCCAAGACACAGCTCGACTTCGGTGGTTTCGGACGTTTTGTGCTGAATGCCAAGTACTTCCGACTCTACACGTGGAAAGGCTATGAGGACAAAGACCTCCAAGCCTTTGCCGACGGCACCGAAGACATCCACTACCTCAACGTACAGGGCGACCGCAGTAATGCTGCCCTTCTCGTCGTCAATCCCGTTCTTGAGTTACATCTTGCGCGACAGTGGGCCCTCTATCTCTCAGGCTCCTATTTCTCGCGTCGTACCTTCTACAAATACCACGAGACAGTACATGCCAACACTTTTGAGACCAAGATTGGCATTACCTGTCGTCTGTAATGATTATGATTTCTGTTTTAATGGGGCTGCCAGGCTGATGAAGCCGTCATGGTTGACGATATACTCTTCTTCCATGAGGTGCCGCAAGGCTTTATCGATGACCTCAGTGGGCATTGATAGGCGGTGAAGTTCTGTGAGGTGGTGGCGCTGGCCGTCGCTGAGCAGCTGGAGGAGTTGACTGGTGGCAGATGGCTGTTGGTCGTTAGCTGTTAGCTGTTGGCAGACGTCGCACTGTCCGCAGTCGTGGGTATGGGTTTCGCCAAAGTATTCGAGTAGCAGTCGTGAGCGACAGTGGCACGCATCCTGCATGTAGTTGAGCATGGCGAGGATGCGTTGGCGATACTGCTCCTGACGCATTTCGTAGACGTCGGCAGGCAACTGGATGTGTTCTGGGTCTTCACGACGTTGCAGGTAGTGGATGGTGGGTACCTGCTGGCGTGGTATATACTGGATGATATGCTTGTGTGCCAGCGACTTGAGTACTTCGTGAAGGTCAACGGCACGTAGCCCGCACTGTTGGCTGATGAGCCCCTCGTCGATATAGCCGAAATCAGCAAAGAGTCCACCATAGTTGCGTAGCAGGGTGACGATGAGGTGGTCCTCGTTGGCTGTGAGGTTCTCCAGCCGATAAAGGTCCTGACGCTCCTGCAGGAAGCGCACGCGCGTCTGCTGGTCGGGCGCAGGGTCGTACTCTATATACCCTGCACGCTGCAGAATCTGCAGGGCGGAATGGACGCGCACGGGGAAGTGGTGGAAGCGCTGGCAGAAGACGTCGATGTTGAACTCGCGGGTGATGCCGAAGCCGTCGCCCGTAGCTATCTGGAAGAAGTAGGCCAGGTGCTCGTAGACCTGACGAATCTCGTCCTTGGGAGGGAAGGTATCGTCGATGCGCTTGGCGAGCTTGGCATTGTCGCTGTTGTTGTAGAGCATGATGGCCTGTGCGGGCTTGCCGTCGCGTCCAGCACGACCAGCCTCCTGGAAATAGGCCTCGATGGAGTCGGGACAGTCGTAGTGCATGACGAGTCGCACGTCGGGCTTGTCGATGCCCATGCCGAAGGCGTTGGTGGCTACGATGATGCGAGTGCGGTCTGCTTGCCAGTCGCGCTGTCGCTGGTCTTTCACCTCGTGTTCAAGACCTGCATGATAGAAGGTGGCGCTGAGGCCTGCCTGACAGAGCTCCTGGGCAATCTCCTTGGCGCGACGACGGCTGCGCACATAGACGATGGCCGAGCCCTGGGTGTGCTGGAAGGTGTGGATGAGCTCCTGCATCTTGTCGGCGGCGTTCTTCACCAGGTAGGTGAGGTTGCGGCGCTCGAAGGACATGCGGAACACGGCAAAACCGTGTTCCACATTGTGGGAGCCGGTTTTCCCGGCTTTTGGCTGTTGGCTAAGCTTCGCGCAGATGTCCTCTACGACCTGTGGCGTAGCGGTGGCTGTCAAGGCCAGGATGGGGACATCGGGTAGGAGCGTGCGGATGTTGGCAATCTCGAGATAGGAGGGGCGGAAGTCGTAGCCCCACTGGGAGATGCAGTGCGCCTCGTCGACGGTGATGAACGACACGCGCATGTGGCGCAGCTTGGTGATGAAGAGCTCGCTGGAGAGGCGCTCGGGCGACACGTAGAGAAACTTGGTGCGCCCCAGGATGCAGTTCTCCAGGACGCGGAGAATGTCGTCGTGCTGCATGCCGCTATAGACGGCGGCAGCGAGGATGCCTCGCTGTCGGAGGTGTTGCACCTGGTCTTTCATCAGGGCGATGAGTGGGGTGACGACGATGCACACCCCTTCGAGTGCCATAGCGGGTACTTGGAAGGTCAGCGACTTGCCGCCTCCCGTGGGCATGAGTCCCAGCGTGTCGCGTCCTAAGCCTATCGATTCGATGATCTGCTGCTGGACGCCGCGGAAGTCGTCATAGCCCCAATAGTGTTTGAGTATTTCCTTGTAGTTACTCAAATCGTTTTCTCCTCCTCAACTCCTTCTTCCGACGGACGGATGCCCTCTATCTGCAGCTGTACCTCGCCACGCTTGTAGGTGTTCTCCTCGATGGTGTAGACGATGTCGAACGAGCGCTTGGACTTGATGTAGCGGGCTGCTGCCGACTGTCCGAAGGCGATGCCGTTCATGACTACTGCCGACTTGGAGTCGACGAGTTCCAGCTTGATATGTTCCTGATGGCGACCTACCACCTTGGAGGTGCCATAGTCGAAGACGTTGCGCGTGATGAAGAGCGGCTTACTGTTGCCTGGCCCGTGAGGCGCCAGACGCTTCAGCTCGTTGAGCAGTCGCTTGTTGATTTGCTGGAAGTCGAGCTCCATATCGATGTCGAGCGTCTGCTGTGTCTGCTCGGGCAGGATGTGGTTGTCGACATACTCCTGGAAACGGCGGCGGAACTCAGGGATGTTCTCCTGGCGCATGGTGAGACCTACGGCATAGGTGTGACCTCCGAAGTTCTCCAGCAGGTCGCGACACGACTTGACAGCATCGTAGACGTCGAAGCCTGCCACAGAACGGGCAGAACCTGACGCCATACCGTCGATGACAGTCAGCACCACGGTAGGACGGAAATAAAGCTCGGTGAGGCGTGAGGCGACAATACCAACGACACCCTTCTTCCAGCCTTCGTCATAGAGCACGATAGACTGCAGGTGCTGCTGACTCTCCAGGCGCTCGACAATCTCGTTGGCCTCGACAGTCATCTGCTTGTCGACATCCTTGCGCTGCTCGTTGTATTCGTTGATGCGCGTGGCCATGGTCAGTCCTCGCTGCAGGTCGCGCTCTACCAACAGGTCGACAGCCTCGCGACCGTTCATCATACGGCCAGAGGCGTTGATGCGCGGCCCGATCTTGAAGACGATGTCGCTCATGGTGAGCTCGCGATTGGTGAGGCCGCAAATCTCGATGATGGCCTTCAGACCAATGCTGGGAGCCTGGTTGAGCTGCTTGAGTCCGTGGAAGGCCAGCGTGCGGTTCTCACCCTCTACAGGCACGAGGTCGGCAGCGATGCTGACGGCACAGAAGTCGAGTAGGGGAATGAGGCGCGAGAAGGGGATGCCGTTGTTCTTGGCAAAGGCCTGCATGAACTTGAAGCCCACACCGCATCCGCAGAGGTGCTTGAAAGGATAGGTGGAGTCTTCGCGCTTAGGATTGAGAATAGCTACGGCAGGGGGCATCACCTCATCGGGCACGTGGTGGTCGCAGATGATGAAGTCGATGCCCTGCTCCTTGGCATACGCTATCTCCTCGACCGCCTTGATGCCGCAATCGAGTACGATAATCAGTTTTACCCCTGTCTCTGCGGCATAGTCTATTCCCTTCTTGCTGACACCATAGCCCTCTTCCTCGCGGTTGGGGATATAGTAGTCGATGTTGGAATAGAACTGCTGCAGGAACTTGTAGACTAGCGCTACGGCTGTACAGCCGTCGACGTCGTAGTCGCCATATACCATGATACGCTCTTTGCGCCCCATGGCATCGTTCAGTCTGTCCACTGCCACGTCCATGTCGTTCATCAGGAACGGGTCAATCAGCTCGTTCAGCATGTGCCACGCTGGATAAGTAGGCCGGCCATCACGGGACTCATCCCAATCTTGTCGGCCAGCTCCTTAGCTGCTTGCTGTCTGTCTGGTGTCAGTGGTTCGTAATTCCATTTAAATTGCATTTATGTTATTATTTTATTTCTTTCGTCTCAGGGGTATCATATGCCATAGGTATACAATACGCCTTCAAAGTTACGAAGAAAAAACAAATAAATGGAAGGGGTAGCTATTTTTTTAACAGAATTTGTTTTTTAAAAGGGCGTTATAACGGTACAGCGTCATAACGATATAACGCCCTTAGCTATAAATCTTGCTTTCGCGGCGCCCTTGCAATACGGCGAGGGCATTGAGAGCCAGCGCCTCCATCTCGTCCTCGCCAGGGAATGTGTAGACGGGTGCCAGAAATCCTATGCGACGGCGCAGTTCAATGACGATGTAGTCGCTATGCGCCATGCCACCCGTCAACAGAATGGCATCAATCTTTCCGCAGAGTACTGCCGCTTCAGCGGCAATATTCTTGGCTACATGGTAGAGCATTGCCTCGACGATAACTTTGGCGTGTTCGTCGCCGTTTTTAATGCGCTCCAAAATCTCGCGCATGTTATTAGTGCCCAGGTGAGCGTTGAGTCCTGCCTTGCCGGCGATGCGCTTGAGGAGTTGTTTTTCAGAGTATTTACCACTAAAACAGAGACGAATCAGGTCGGCAGCAGGCAGCGAACCGGCACGCTCTGGTGAGAAAGGACCCTCGCCATCCAGCGCATTGTTGGCATCGATAGCTCTGCCGTGCTCGTGGGCAGCGACAGAGATGCCTCCTCCCAGATGACAGATAATGAGGTTTAAGTCTTCATACTCCTTGCCGATGCCGCGTGCATAGCGACGTGCGATGGCGCGCTGGTTGAGGGCGTGCCAGATGCAGATGCGAGGCATGAGTGGCGAACCGCTGATGCGTGCCAGAGGCGATAGTTCATCGACGACGCCCGGGTCGGCGATAAAGGATCGGCAACGAGGAGCAGTGTTGGCGGTTTTCCCGCCGACAGCATGCTGACTATTGATTTCCTCTGCTATTTCGTGTGCTATCAGACAGCCCAGGTTGCAGGCATGGTTGTGCATTACGCAACCATGCAGCGTGTCGTCAATCATTTGTTGGTTTATTTCATACACACCGCCAGCGATAGGCTTCACCAGTCCACCGCGTCCAATAACCGCATCAAACTCCAGCGGAATGCCAGCGGCAGCGAGTTCGTCGAGAACCAGCTGACGGCGGAAATCCTGTTGTTCGGTGATGGCATCGAAGGGAGCCAACTCTTCAGGCGTGTGTGTAATGTTACGCAGCAAGATGGGTTTCTCGTCTTCGTAGACCGCCATTTTGGTGGACGTGGACCCAGGATTGATGACAAGAATTTTCATATTTGGCGATTTGGCAATTTAGCTGTTTGACTATTTAGATTGCGGCAAGTGCAAGTGAATAGTATTTGGAGTCGGGGCTGTCGGCACGCGACGGGAGCACGCAGCAACAAGAGGTACCTTGCAGTACACCTGCAGTCTTGGCATAACCGAAGAGCGTGAGTGTCTTGTAGAACACGTTGCCTGCCACGATATCTGGGAAGATGAGTGCATCAGCTTGTCCGTCGATGACACTTTTGATACCCTTCTCGTGCAGTGAGACGCTGTCGAGCGATGTCTTCAGGTCTAACGGACCATCTATCATGCAACGTCCGAAGGCACCCATCTGTGCCTCCGCAATAATGTCGAGATAGTCGGCAGTGTAGGGGAATGCCTTGCTGCTCACCTTCTCAGCACAATGAATCAGCGAGATGCGTGGCTCCTCAATGCCCAGCGCATGACACACATAGTTCATGTAGCGGATCTGCTGGCGACGCTGTGTAGGCGTGGGGACAGGAATGACGGCAGCATCGGTGAAGAACAGCAGCTTCTCGTATTTGGGAATCTCGGCCATCGCCACATGCGTCAGCACATGACCGCGACGCAAGATGCCGTTTTCCTTGTCGAGAATGGCGCGTAGCAGCACATCGGTATTGATGAGTCCCTTCATCAGGATGTCGGCCTCACCGTTCTTACAGAGTGCTACGGCACGACGGGCGCACTCGTCCTTGTCGTCGCCATCCACATAGATGGGGTCGATGAATCCCATCTCCTTGCCTTTCTCTACTGCATAGCGTGTGCTGGCGTCATTGGCACAGACTACGGCCACACGTTTGCGGTCTCCCCGCTCTTGCAGGAAGACAATCATGTCGTTAAGGGTTTTTATTGGTTTCATAGTTATTAGGGGGTTAACGTCGGTGGAAGGCCGACTATAGTAATCGTTCAAGGGGTGCCGATGTTGGCGAGAGAACCGCCAACCGCTGGTAGGGCGGTCAGCGTTCAGCTCGCATGGGGTTGTTCAGGAAGTCCTCGTAGGCCAGTCGGATGCCGTCCTCGAGCTCTGTCTTGTAGGTCCATCCCAGCTTGGCGGCCTTAGAGACGTCGAGCAGCTTGCGTGGGGTGCCGTTAGGACGTGTGGTATCCCACTCGATGCGTCCTGTGTAGCCCACAACCTTAGCCACCAGCTCCGTCAGTGCCTTGATAGTCAGCTCCTTACCAGTACCAGCGTTCACTGTCTCGTTGCCTGAGTAGTTGTTCATCAGGAACACGCAGAGGTTGGCGAGGTCATCGACATAGAGGAACTCACGCAGTGGCGAGCCGTCGCCCCAGCAGGTGACGCTCTCCAGACCAGCCTCCTTAGCCTCGTGGAAACGACGGATGAGGGCTGGCAGCACGTGGCTGTGCTCAGGGTGGTAGTTGTCGTTAGGACCATAGAGGTTGGTGGGCATCACGGAGATGTAGTCCGTGCCATACTGGCGGTTGAGGAACTCGCAGTATTTCAGTCCACTGATCTTGGCGAGGGCATAGGCCTCGTTGGTCTTCTCCAATTCGCTGGTCAGCAGGCAACTCTCAGGCATCGGCTGGGGTGCCATACGCGGATAGATGCAGCTGGAGCCCAGGAATTCCAACTTCTTACAGCCGTTCTTCCACGCAGCATGGATGACGTTCATCTCCAGAATCATGTTGTCGTACATGAAGTCGGCCAAAGCGCTCTGGTTGGCGACAATGCCACCAACCTTAGCGGCTGCGAGGAACACGTATTCAGGTTTCTCTTCGGCAAAGAACTGCTCGACGGCCTCCTGACGGGTGAGGTCGAGCTCCTTATGCGTGCGCGTAATAATATTGGTATATCCCTGGCGTTGCAGCTCGCGCACAATGGCGCTACCTACCATACCACGATGGCCAGCGACGTATATCTTACTGTTTTTCTCCATTACTTTACAATTCCTTTCTCCAAGTATTCTGCCAGATTGGTGCGTACCTTCTCTGCGGCACCGTCAGAGGCCACCTTGGCCATATCAGCGTCTACCATGATGTTGACGAGTTCCTCGAAGCTGGTCTTGTTGGGATTCCAGCCGAGCTTAGCCTTCGCCTTGGTGGGGTCGCCCCACAGGTTGACGACATCGGTAGGACGATAGAAGTCGGGCGATACCTCAATGAGTACCTTACCCGTAGCCTTGTCGATACCCTTCTCGTCGGCTCCCTCGCCCTGGAATTCGAGCTCGATGCCTACGCGCTTGAAGGCGTAGTAGCAGAACTCGCGGACAGAGTGCTGGACACCAGTAGCGATGACGAAGTCGTCGGCCTTAGGCTGTTGCAGGATGAGCCACATGCACTCTACATAATCCTTGGCATAACCCCAGTCGCGCAATGACGAGAGATTGCCCAGATAGAGCTTGTCCTGCTTGCCCTGCTTGATGCGTGCAGCAGCCAGCGTAATCTTACGTGTTACGAAGGTCTCACCGCGGCGCTCACTCTCGTGGTTGAACAGGATGCCTGAGCAGCAATACATGTTGTATGCCTCACGATACTCCTTGACAATCCAGAAGCCGTACTGCTTTGCGACAGCGTATGGGCTATAGGGATGGAAAGGTGTATTCTCGTTCTGAGGAACTTCTTCTACCTTGCCATAAAGTTCTGAGGTCGATGCCTGGTAGATGCGGCAGGTCTCAGTCATACCAAGCTGGCGAACGGCCTCCAGGATGCGGAGGACGCCCACGGCATCCACATCAGCCGTGAACTCCGGTGAGTCGAAGCTGACCTGTACGTGGCTCTGTGCTGCCAGGTTGTAAATCTCTGTGGGACGCACCTTGCCGATAACGCCCAGGATAGACATTGAGTCGCCCAGGTCGGCATAGTGTAGGTGGAAGTGTGGCTTACCTTCGAGATGGGCAATGCGCTCGCGGAAGTCTACCGACGAGCGGCGAATGGTGCCGTGCACCTCGTAACCTTTTTCTAACAGAAACTCTGCCAGATACGAGCCGTCTTGACCCGTGATGCCTGTGATGAGAGCTATCTTATTCATTGTCAATTATCAATTATCACTTATCACTTGTCTTGCCCTGAGAACTGCTTGATGCGCTGTTCCTCAGAGAGTTTGCAGATGAGCAGGGTGTTGTCGTTCTCTGCTACGATATAACCGTCGAGACCTTGAATGACAACCTTTTTCTCCTGAGTGGTGTGTACGATACAGTTGGTTGTCTCGACGAGCGAGATGTCTTGTCCAATGCAGGCGTTGCCGTAGAGGTCTTTCTTCGACTGCTGCTGCAGAGAACCCCATGTGCCCAAGTCGCTCCATCCGAAGTCGGCTGGACAGACAAAGATTTCCTCTGCTTTCTCCATGATGGCATAGTCAACGCTGATGTTCTCACATTCCGGGAACAACTTGTCAATTTTCTCCTGCTCCTCAGCAGTGCCGTAGATAGGCAGCAGGCTCTCGAAAATCTTCGACATGGAGGGCTGGTAGATGCGGAAGGCGTTGACGATGGTGTTCACGTTCCAGATGAAGATGCCTGCATTCCAGAAGTAGTTGTTCTTCTGAATATAGCGCAGCGCCGTCTGCAAATCGGGCTTCTCGCGGAAGGAGTCAACGCGGAAAATTCCCTTGTTGCGCAGTGAGTTTGCTGAGAGGTTGGCCTCGATATATCCGTAGCCCGTCTCAGGACGTGTGGGTTTCATGCCCAGTGTGACGATGGCGTCGCTGTCGCTGGTAAACTTCATGCACTCCGTAATGATACGGCGGAATTCCTCTACGTTCAGTACCACATGGTCGCTGGGCGATACCACGATGTTTGCTTTGGGGTCGCGCGACTTGATGCGCCACGAGACGTAAGCGATACAGGGTGCCGTGTTGCGGCGACAGGGCTCACAAAGGATGTGGTCTGTCGGCATGTCGGGCAACTGCTCAGCAACGATGCCTGCATAGTTTTTGTTGGTTACTACCCATATATTTTCTGCGTCTACGATGCCATCAAAGCGCTCTACAGTGAGCTGCAGCAACGACTTGCCCACGCCCATCACGTCGATGAACTGCTTGGGCTTTTCTGCAGTACTCATTGGCCAGAAACGGCTACCTACACCGCCTGCCATGATAACCAAGTGATTGTTGATTCTTGCCATAATGTTAGTTCAAAAACTTTTATCCTGCAAAGATATACATTATTTTTTAATTATGCTAATTTTGATGCGTCTTTTTCTTCATCAGGTGTATGACGGCAAACCACACGATAGCTGCAATTACCAGTGCTACGATGATGAGTTTGATGTATTCTGCATACTCCTCAATCTTGTCGTTGAGCTGTTCCTCGGGTACGATGGTATGCAGATACCACCCCAGTGCTGCCAGGATAGCGTGCCAGCAACCTGCACCTATTGTGGTGTATAACAGGAACTTCCAATAGTTCATCTTCGCAAGTCCTGCAGGTATCGAGATGAGGTGACGAATGCCAGGAATGAGTCGTCCCGTCAGTGTCGCTGCGATGCCGTGGTCATCGAAGTAGCGCTCCGACTTCTCCACCTTCTCTTGGTTGAGCAGACACATCTTGCCCCACTTGCTGTTGGCAAAGCGGTATATGACAGGGCGTCCGACATAGTAGGCCACTATGTAGTTGATAGAGGCACCCAGGTCGGCACCGATGGTTGCAAAGAGGATAACGAGCCACACGTCGAGTTGTCCACTGGCAGCATGATAGGCCGCCGGCGTAACAACAAACTCAGAAGGTACGGGGACCACCGTGCTCTCCAACAGCATCAGGAAGAGGATGGTGCCGTAATTTAGGTTGCCTAAAAGTGATGTAATGAAATGCATCTGAATAATTTACAATTTGACAATTTTCAATTTACTAATTGTTGAGTTCTCGCTCCATATACTGAACATATTCGCTGGGCTCCATAGTTTCCGGGAAGAGGAATCCCAGTACGAGTTTGGCTTCGCGTGGATTGCGTTCTACGCTTTTCTGCAGGTATTCCATGAACTCGTCTTTCTTGCGGAGGTCCCAGCAGCACAGCGCCATATAGGCGTAGCCTTTGTTGAAGTCGGGGTGATGGTCGTCGACCGCCTCAAAGAAATCCAGGAACATCTCGTAACAGCTGTTGACGTAGCGGTTGTCGTAGAGCGACACGATGATGCGCAACATAATAGATGGAGAGTCGTCAGACATGTTCAGCGCCTTCATGAAAGACTTCTCCGCCTCATCCTCTTCGCCACATTCCAACAGAATATGTCCTCGAATCACCAGCATGTCACTGGGGTCGCTGGTCAGTTTGATGGCAGCATCAATCATCTTCAGCGCCTTCTCGAGCTGTTTCGTGTTGCCGTAGCAAAGAGCCAACTCCTGATAGATGTTAGGAAGTATCTCCGATTTCTCACCAGCCATCTCCAGTGCTCTCTCCAGACAGGAGATCGCCTCTTCGTGGCGTCCCAAATTGACCAGACAGACCCCCTTGTTTAAGGGTACGATGTCGTCGTCAGGAACGATCTCCTCCAGTCGTCTGTAATACTCCAGTGCTTCTTCGAAGTTGCCCAGCCGAAACAGTCCTTGAGCCTTGCTGGACAGTCCTTCCGGGTCTTTGGGGTCGATAGCGATGGCATATTCCGAACTGGTGATGGCATTCGAGTAGTCCTCATCCATCAGTTGCGCTGAGGCCAGCGCATTCCAGTAGTTGAGCGAGTAGGGGTCGCGGTCGATGAGCTCGTTGAAGATACGCTCCGAGTCCTTGTATTTACCCAGTCCGAAGAGTGTGCGTGCCATCAGCTCCTTGAAGTCGCTGCTGTCGTCGCCCTTTGAGCGCATCATCCACTGGTATGCCTTGTCGTTGATGCCGTAGTCTACATAGAGGTTGGCGCAGTCTTTGATGAAGTCCTCCCACTCGTCTTCCTCGACGCTCTTCGAGTACTCGCTCAGGTAGCGGTCGGCCTCTTCGATGTGTTTCTCGGCAATCATGATTTCAGCCAGCAGATAGTGATAGTCAGGGTCGTCTTTGTCACCGATGACATCCGCATAGTGACGAGCCATCTCAAAGTCGTTCTCCATCAGTGCCTGGCGTGCTTTGAACACGTTGGGTAGCGTGGCATCGGGGTATAACTCCAAGGCATGGTCTACCACCTCAACGGCCTTGTCGTTCTCGCCGATGTTGTTGTAGTAGTCGGCCAGGTCGACAAGGTCGTCGGTGTCCAGGAAGGGTGGAGCACCTGCTTGCATTGCATTCTCGTAGGTGTCAAGCAGTTCCTTGAAATCTTCTGAATTGAAATAGTCGTCGTTATATTGCATTTATTTCTTCCACGAGTCCTTCAGTCCTACAGTCTTGTTGAATACCAGGTGTTCAGCAGTAGAGTCGAGGTCAATGGTGAAGTAGCCGATGCGCTGGAACTGCAGGAAGTCGCCAGCCTTCTTCTCCTTGAGGAATGGCTCGACATAGCAGTTGTTGCGTACGATGAGGCTCTGGGGGTTGAGCAGTTCGCGGAAGTCGCGCCCGTCGGCATCGACACTCTCTACGCTGAAGAGACGATCGTAGAGACGGACCTCGGCAGGCAGTGCCGTACGGCTGTCAACCCAGTGCAGTGTCTTACCCTTAATCTTGCGGTCAGCACCAGGCATTCCACTGCGTGTCTCTGGGTCGTAGGTAGCGTAGACGGTTGTCACGTTACCCTCGGCATCCTTGTCGCAGGCATGCTCTTCGTCGCATTTGATGATGTAGGCATTCTTCAGTCGCACCTCCTTGCCAGGAGCCAGACGCTGGAACTTCTTCTCAGCCACCTCCATGAAGTCGTCGCGCTCAATCCACAGTTCGCGAGAGAATGTGAGGGTATGTGTGCCATCGGCCTCGTTCTCAGGGTTGTTGATGGCGGTCAGCTCTTCGCTCTTGTCCTCGGGGTAGTTGGTGATAACCAGTTTGATGGGGTCCAGTACGGCGCTGACACGTGTAGCCTTCTTGTTCAGGTCGTCGCGTACGCTGGCCTCCAGCAGTGCATAGTCGTTCAGTGCGTCAAACTTGGTATAGCCAATGGAGTCGATGAAGTTGCGCAGACTCTGTGCCGAGTAGCCACGACGACGCATACCGCAGACGGTTGGCATGCGGGGGTCGTCCCATCCGCTCACCAGGTGTTCGTCCACCAGTGCCTTCAGCTTGCGCTTCGACATCACATTGTATGTCAGGTTCAGACGGTTGAACTCTATCTGGCGTGTGCCGTCGTATTTCTCGTCCACGATGTCGGGGTTGAGGTCGCTAACCTTACCCTCGGCCTTCTGTTCCTTGATATATTCGCGCAACAGGTCTACGAACTTGTCGTAGAGCGGGCGGTGAGGCACGAACTCCAGCGTACAGATAGAGTGGGTGACACCCTCGAAGTAGTCAGACTGGCCGTGAGCAAAGTCGTACATGGGGTATGCGTGCCACTTGGTGCCTGTGCGATGGTGTGGTATCTGAATAATGCGGTAGATGATGGGGTCACGGAAGTGCATGTTGGGGTTCGCCATATCCAGTTTGGCGCGCAGCACCATACTGCCCTCTACAGCCTCGGGGGTGTTCATCTGCTCAAACAGGCGCAGGTTCTCCTCGATGGGGCGGTCGCGATAGGGACTGGCCACACCAGGCTGTGTGGGTGTACCCTTCTGCTCGGCAATCTGCTCTGAGGTCTGCTCATCGACGTAAGCCAGTCCCTTCTTGATGAGCCATGTGGCAAAGTCCCACAGCTTGTCGAAATAGTCGGAGGCGTAGTAGATGTTACCCCACTTGAAGCCTAGCCACTTGATGTCGCTCATGATGTTCTCCACGTACTCCGTGTTTTCCTTGGTGGGGTTTGTATCGTCAAAGCGCAGGTTGCAGACGCCGCCAAACTTCTCTGCAACGCCGAAGTCCATGCAGATGGCTTTGGCGTGTCCGATGTGAATATATCCGTTGGGTTCTGGTGGGAAACGAGTCTGCAGACGTCCACCGTTCTTACCTGCTTCCAGGTCCTCTTTTACAAACTGTTCTACAAAGCTAAGGCTTTTCTTCTCCTCGCTGTTGTTCATGTTTTTTTCTTCCATATAATATATTAATGTGTATTTTGTCTGCAAAGTTACGAAAAAACGAGCGAAATACAAAAGGAAAATCGAGATTTTTTCTCTCCGTTTAATCAACAGATGGTGAGGTGATTTTTATTTTTTTCGTTTTTATAGTGTTAAAATTATAAAAACGCTTGGCGAATTGACATAAATCAATTATTTTTGCCCACGTTATCCTGAATACAATCTTTTTACCTTAAAAAGACTAATACCTAAATGAGATAGGATGTCCTCCACTGTGAAGTAGGGGACATTTTCTTTTTTTTTGTGAACAATCCTATTGTTGGACTATTTCACAATTCCCCGTTCGTTGAGCGCCTTGGTGTAGCGGGCAGCATTCTTCAAGTGCTCTTGGTAGGTATGTGCAAAGTTGTGGGTACCCGAGAAATCCTCTTTGGCACACATGTACAGATAGTCGTGGTGCACGTAGTTGAGCACGGCGTCGATGCCCTTCACAGAAGCTATCTTGATGGGACCGGGAGGTAGCCCCTCGTTGCGATACGTGTTGTAGGGACTCTTCACGTCGAGCAGTTTGTTGTAGATGCGCTTCAGTTCAAACTGTTTCAGTGCAAACTTGATGGTCGGGTCGGCCTGCAGGGGCATGGGTTTGTGCAGACGGTTCAGATACATGCCCGCAATCATAGGTTTCTCAGCGTTGTTAGCCGTCTCCTCGTCGACGATGCTCGCCAGGGTGCACACCTCGTTGGGTGTCAGCTGCATCTGTGCGGCCTTCTGTTCGCGGTCGCCTTTCCAGAAACGGTCGTGCTCACGCTGCATGCGCAACAGAAACTTGTCGAGAGGCACGTTCCAGTAGATGTCGTAGCTGTTGGGCACGAACATGGCGGCGATGGTGCAGGTGTCGTAGCCCAGCTGCTGACAGGTCTCCTCATCGTAGAGAGCCGACGCGATGGTTGCCGAGTCGAGCATCAGTTTGCGCGACAGGACGGCAGCCAGACGGTCCATCGTGCGCACTTCGGGAATAACCAGCGTCATGCTTACCTGTCGACCGCTTTTCAGGTGGCGGAATACGGTGAAGGCACCTTCGCTGGGTTCTATGGCATAGCGACCTGTGCGGACGTGTTTGTCGTAGTTGCTATGGCGTATCAGCATGCTCAGTCCTGTCATGCCCGCCGTGTGGCCAAAGGCTCCTACCTTGGCAATGACAGAGTCCTGCGTGTCGTCCTCGTCGATGTACACATATTGTGTCTGGTCGGCTTTCGAGACGGGGATGAACATATAGGTGGCGGCGAGTACCAGTATTAGCACTATTCCAGCCAGTGCTACGTATAAGTAGATTCGCGAATCGAGTTTTTTCATTGTTCCGTGTGTTTTAATCGGGTGCAAAGGTAGTGCAAACCGAGCGAACTACCAAATAATTTCTCTGAAAAACGTTGGTGGTATCAGATTTTCTTCCTATCTTTGCATCAGATATTACAAAGACCATGAAACTGAAGTTCACGATACAATTGGGGCGAGTCTTTACACGTGGTTATCGGTTACCACAGTCAGGACGGAAGCACTCGTCAGCAGAACCTGCCGATGCAGACCGACGATGGGCAGCTGTGGCTGCTGGAGACGGCGGCACTGGTCAGCCGGCACCATCCGCTGACGTACATCGAATACCACTATCAGGTGGAAAATGCCGAGGGCGAGGTGCTGCGACAAGAGTGGACGCTGGTGCCGAGAAAGTATTACTTCGATGCGTCTAAAGACTATACCTTCCCCGATCAGTGGCGCGACCGTCCATTGCCCTACCATCTCTATAGCGACGCCTATCAGACCAGCGTTCATGGTCAGCGTGGCGAGGCTGTTGAGGCAGCCCGTCTGCCGCTGTTCCGTCGCACGTTGCTGTTTCGCGTCTCTGCCCCCCAACTGTTGAAAGGGCAGGCAGTAGCTATCTGCGGCAGTCATCCCGCCATCGGTTCGTGGAATACGTCGCGCTATCTGCAGATGCAGTATGTGGGCTGTGGCGAGTGGATGTTGGCGGTGGACGCTATGGCGTGGCTGATGCCTGTAGAGTATAAATATGTGGTGGTAGACACCGAGACGCACGCTCTGGTGGCGTGGGAGGAGGGCGACAACCGAACGATTTCTGACGAGTTGACCGACGGCGAGGTGCTGGTGCTCTATGGCGATGCGCTGCGCCTCTGCGAGCGCTCTTGGCGACTGGCGGGAGTCTCCATTCCCGTGTTCTCGCTGCGCAGTGAGCATAGCTACGGCGTGGGTGACTTCGGCGACCTGCGACGCTTTGTTGACTGGGCTGTGGCAACGGGCATGAAGGTGATCCAGCTGTTGCCCGTCAACGACACGACAACGAACCATCAGTGGGGCGACTCCTGTCCGTATCATATTATCAGTTTCTTTGCCCTTCATCCGCACTATATAGACCTTGAGGCTGCCGGCACGCTGCGCTCCAAACAGAAGATGACGCAGTTCTTGCGTCGCCGCCAGGAACTCAACGCCCTGTCGTATAGCGACTACGAGGCTGTAGACCGTGTCAAGTCTGAGTACCTTCACGACCTTTATGAGGAACAGGGAAAGAAGGTGCTGGAGTCCAAGGAGTGTAAAGCCTTTGCTGCTGATAATGCCGACTGGTTGCCTCATTACGCCGACTATCGAGGTGAGGACGCCGACTACGTGACTTTCGTACAGTACCTGTTGCACCAGCAGTTGAGTGCTGCTGCCGACTATGCCCGCCAACAGGGTGTGGTGCTGAAAGGCGACCTTCCCATCGGTGTACAGCGCGACAGCGTAGAGACCCGTTGCCATCCGGAACTGTTTCATCTCGATACACAGGCTGGTGCCATACCCGACGGCATCCTGTCGCACGGACAGAACTGGGGATGCCCGACCTACCGCTGGGACGAGCCGCTCTGTCAGATGCTACGGCTCCGCCTGCAGCGCCTGTCGCAGTATTTCGATGCCCTGCGCATCGACCACGTGCTGGGCTATTTCCGCATCTGGGAGATTCCCGAGGATGCTGTCGACGCAGTGCTGGGCCACTTCTCACCCTCGCTGCCGCTGACCATCGACGAGATAGAGTATTTTGGTCTGCCGTTCCGCAAAGAACTGTATACCAAGCCTTTCGTCAACGACCGCATCATCGATCGCCTCTTTGGCATCCATGCCGCCTATGTGCGCGACAACTACCTGGTGCGCAAGGCCTATAACCTCTACGACCTGAAGGAAACCAACAATACGCAGCGCAAGGTGGCAGCGCTCTTCGACGGGCGTCGCGACGAGAACAGCCTGTGGATTCGTGACGGACTGATGCGCCTCGTTTCTAACGTGCTCTTTGTGGAAGACCCTCGTCAGCCGGATATGTATCATCCACGCGTGGGGGCACCCCAGGAAACCGTCTTCGACGCGCTGACCAACGAAGAGAAAGACGCCTATCTGCGCCTTTATAACAACTTCTTCTACCAGCGCCACTCGTTCTTCTGGGGACAACAGGCACTGAAACGGTTGCCCGCCATGATGGGGGCGTCGCGCCTGCTCTGCTGTGCTGAGGATCTGGGACTGTTGCCCGACTGCGTAGAACCCGTGCTCGACCAGTTGCGCATCCTGACGCTTGAAATCCAGCAGATGCCCAAGCAGCAGGGCTTTGAGTACACCCACCTGGAGGGTAACCCCATTCGCAGCGTCTGTACCATCTCTACGCACGATATGGCACCACTGCGCTGCTGGTGGCAACAACAGCCGGAGCGCCGTCAGCGCTACTATGTCACCATGTTGCAGAAAGAGGGTAGGGCACCAGAGCAGTTGCCTGCCCACTTAGCCGAGGAAATCATAGCACGCCACCTCTACTGTCCGTCCATGCTCTGCATCCTTCAGTTGTCGGATTGGCTGGCTATGGACGCAGAACTGCGTTGCAAGAATCCTCAGCAGGAGTGCATCAATACGCCCAGCGACTCCTACAACCGTTGGCAGTATCGCATGCATCTCACCATCGAGCAACTGCTTGAGGAAGAGCGCTTTAATAAGAAACTGAAAACAATGATTCAACGGAGCAGAAGATGAAAAGACTGATGATATTAGCACTGATGGCCATCACCGCCATGGCCCTGCATGCTGTCGAACTGGACACCCTGCAGATACAGCATGTCGACGGCAACGGACGTACGCAGCAGGGCATACTCATTTGCAACAAGGCGATAGCCAACGACCTGCGCGAGATCTTTGCCGAACTCTACAAGGCGAAATATCCTATTGAGCGCATCCGCCCCATCTCCGAGTACGACAACGACGACGAGCGCTCCATGCGTGCCAACAACACCTCGTGCTATTGCTATCGCGTGGTGGAAGGCAGCACGAAGTTGTCGAAGCATGCGCAGGGCCTGGCCATCGACATCAATCCGCTGTATAACCCCTGTGTCCGTCGCAAGAAAGACGGCACGCTACTCATCCAGCCTGCCACGGGCAAGCCTTATGTCGACCGTACCAAATCGTTCAAGTACAAGATTACCACGCAGGACCTCTGCTATCGCCTCTTCATGCAGCACGGATTCCGCTGGGGTGGGGCGTGGCGCTCGCTGAAGGACTACCAGCATTTCGAAAAATAGCATAATTATTAGAAAAAATCACGATAAATTTGGCATTTCGCTATCTTATTCGTAAATTTGCACGCTCAAAAAAGAATAAGGTATAAAGAAATGATATCAGTAGAGTCCTTACGCGTAGAATTTGGCGTGAAGCCTCTGTTTGCAGGAGCCAGTTTTGTGGTGAACGACCGCGACCGCATCGCCCTCGTGGGTAAGAACGGTGCAGGAAAGTCGACACTGCTGAAGATACTCTGTGGACAGCAGAAACCCACAGAGGGTGTGGTGAGCATACCCTCTGACACCACCATCGGCTACTTGCCGCAGGTGATGATATTACAAGACGACACCACCGTGCGCCAAGAGGCCCAGAAGGCTTTTTCCCATGTTGCGGAACTGAAAGCCAAGGTCGACGCGCTGAACCAGCAGTTGGCTGAGCGCACCGACTATGAGAGCGAGAGCTACTTAGCCCTCGTCGAGAAGTTCACGCTGGAGCATGAGCGCTATATGATGATGGGAGCCGACAACTGCGAGGCAGAGCTGGAGCGCACACTGATGGGCTTGGGTTTTGAACGTACCGACCTGGAGCGCCCCACCAGCGAGTTCTCAGGAGGCTGGCGCATGCGTATCGAGCTGGCCAAAATCCTGTTGCAGAAGCCTGACGTGCTGTTGCTCGACGAGCCCACCAACCACCTCGACATCGAGTCCATACAGTGGCTGGAGCAGTGGCTGGCGCAGTCGGCAAAAGCCGTCGTGCTGGTCAGTCACGACCGTGCCTTCATCAACAACGTCACCAACCGCACACTGGAAATCTCCTGTGGTCAGATTGTCGACTACAAGGTGAAGTACGACGAGTATGTCGTGCTGCGCAAGGAGCGCCGCGAACAGCAGTTGCGCGCCTACGAGAACCAGCAGAAAGAGATACAGGAGATGCGCCAGTTCATTGAGCGCTTCCGCTATCAGGCCACCAAGGCCGTACAGGTGCAGCAGAAGGTGAAGCAACTGGAGAAGATTGTGCCCATCGAGGTCGATGAGGTCGACAACTCCGCCCTGCGCCTGAAGTTCCCGCCGTGTCTGCGCTCCGGCGACTATCCCATCATCTGCGAGGACGTCCGCAAGGACTATGGTGCCCATACCGTCTTCTCGCATGTCAACCTCACCATCAAGCGTGGCGAGAAGGTGGCCTTTGTGGGTAAGAACGGCGAGGGT
>OMQN01000009.1 GCA_900313235.1 uncultured Prevotellaceae bacterium
TGTATGAATAAGTTTGGAGAGTATATGACCACTCCTACTGTTTTGCATGCAGCTGACTATAAAGTAGAGGATGGTATCACCTATCTTCCGCTTTACATGACACCTTTATTGTAAGTACAGTGAATCATGGGGACTCTGCTGATTATGTTTGAAAAACATTAGAATAGGAATAACACGTTATGTAAATATGGAAAAACGTAGAGAAATAAGAAATAGTACCGCTGAGTTCCTTATCTTTCAGATAGAAGGAAAGGAACAAGGGATAGAGGTGTTCTATAAGGACAAAACGGTGTGGTGTACCCAGAAGGCGATGGGTATGCTGTTTGACTGCTCAACGGACAATGTGGGACTTCATCTGAAGAACATATTTACAAGCGGTGAACTGGTTAAGGATTCAGTTACCGAGAAAATCTCGGCAACTGCCTCTGATGGGAAGAACTATATGACTCAGTTCTATAACCTTGATGCCATCATCAGCGTGGGGTATCGTGTCAATAGCATCCGGGCTACTCAGTTCCGCCAGTGGGCAACAAGAGAAGTATCGTATCGTACAGGATCGTTTGTTCCAGAGTGACTTTGACAAGTATCTGGGTGAATTACCTTTTGAAGGTGAGTAAGATTCCTGTATACAACATATCATTACGGTAGAGGGACGTAGCCTAATACGCACTTTCTTGGCTGGTGCCACAAAAGATGCCGCAATCAGTTCAAGAGCGATGAGCAAGCTCAGAAGAAAAAGATGTGAATAGTTTTGGTTCATTCAGAAAGAATGATTACCTTTGAGACGATGTCTCGAAGTTCTTGGACAAGCCATGCGAACGAGTTCGAGTTCTCTCGTTCGAAAATCCTCAAATATTTTGGTATTTTGCTCACTTATTCGTAACTTTGCACATCAACATCATGGAACAGCAACAGAAGGATATTCAGTATATGCGCAAGGCTCTGGACGAGGCCCAGCAGGCCTTTGAGGAGGGCGAGATACCCATCGGAGCGGTAGTAGTCTGCCAAGACCGCATCATAGCACGTGCCCACAACCTCACAGAGACGCTACACGACGTGACGGCCCATGCTGAGATGCAGGCCATCACCGCTGCCGCCAACGAGCTGGGCGGCAAGTACCTCACTGACTGCACCCTCTACGTCACCGTGGAGCCCTGCACCATGTGTGCCGGAGCCCTGGGATGGAGCCAGATACCACGCATCGTCTATGGCTGTCGCGACGAGAAGCGTGGCTATACCGACTATGCGCCCCATGCCCTACACCCCAAATGCCAAGTCACGGGCGGCATACTCGAAGACGAGTGCCGCCAACTCATGCAGGATTTATTCAAGGGTAAGCGATAATTTATCAAACTAAAAAGCGAAGCTGACATTCGTAATGTCAGCTATTTTTATTTGCGTGTTTTAACGAAAAAATTCTCCAAGGAATTTTTACCGATTTACTAGATGAACCTGCACGACATACAATAACTCATTGTATATAAGATTGTTATACTGCGTAAGTATAAATATATTCCACAGCCTAACCTGCACAAATGACCGTATTTTGATGGTTTAATTGGCGATTTTCAGCGTAACATACTGAAAACAAGGTTGTTTGGAAATAGTTCTACTATCTCAAACACTTTGTTTGCGGCTTAAAACAGTTTGTTTTATGGGTAAAACACTTTGTTTGGTGCCTGCAACAATAATGCAAACACTTTTCTGGATTCTTGCTATTAGTGACAGGTTTGTCCGAAAAACAGAAAATTTGTGCAGGTTAGGCTGTGGAATGTTATTAAACATGCACGCCTCTCAGCCCTTTATTTATCGGCATTTCAGAGTAGTCGTGCAGGTTCATTGACAATTTCAACAATTTTTCTCAGAAAATTTTTCGTGCAGGGCTGCACAGGGAAGTTCATTACACTGGAAGAGCGTTGCATTCTCCGATCCTTCATAGTAGCTACCGCCAGTTTGAGACAAAGCCTCAACACCATAGGTGTATACGCCATGCACCTGACCAGGAGTCTTGCACCATGTGTGCCGGAGCCTTGGGGTGGAGTCAGATACCACGCATTGTCTATGGCTGTCGCGACGAGAAACGCGGCTATACCGACTATGCACCTCATGCCCTGCATCCAAAATGCCAGGTTACGGGCGGAGTACTGGAAGACGAGTGCCGCCAACTGATGCAGGACTTCTTCAAGAGCAAGCGATAATTTGAAAAGAAATCGGCAATTAACGAAATGAGCAAAATATACTCACAATTTACAACAAAAAGTAGCAAAAAATAGCAAAACAGTTAAAAAACGAGGCAAAAATGCATATTTTTTTAAATTATATTTGCTAAAATAACGCAAAATTATTACCTTTGCACCTTGCAAATGAACACTATCGCCATAAAAAGCAAAAGGCGATGTTGGACAAGTAGCAAATTTAAATAGGTAACAATAAAAAAGATAATAGTACACGTACATTATTATATAGAGAAAAATTGGTATCAGCCAACAGTTTGCCGGAAGTAGGCAACCATTACAAAATGAAACAACAATTAAACAAAAAACAGTATAAATTATCTATGAAGAAAAGACTGACAATGTTTCTCGCCTGTCTCTTCATGAGTCTCGGTATGGCGATTGCCCAGCAGAAGATTACAGGTACTGTCTTTGAAGACAATGGTGAACCATGTATTGGTGCCACCGTGATGATTCAAGGCTCTAAATTAGGAACAAAGACCGACATTGACGGTAACTTCAGCATTAACGTGCAGGAGGGAAAGAAGCTTGTGATAAGCTATGTCGGAATGGTTTCACAAACAGTAAAGGCCAAAAACGGCATGAAAGTAACGCTGCAGGCTGATGCCACGCAGCTGCAAGAGGTAGTAGCCGTTGGTATGATGAAACAGGATAAGCGCCTGTTTACTGGTGCAGCAACTAAAGTTGACGCTGAGAAAGCCAAGTTAGACGGTGTTGCTGATATCAGCCGTTCACTGGAAGGCCGTGCTGCCGGTGTATCCGTGCAGAACGTATCAGGTACTTTCGGTACGGCTCCAAAGATTCGTGTCCGTGGTGCTACGTCTATCTACGGTTCATCAAAGCCACTGTGGGTGGTTGATGGTGTTATCATGGAAGATGTTACCGAGGTGGATGCCGACGCTTTGTCTTCTGGTGATGCTACCACACTGATTTCCAGTGCCATTGCCGGACTGAACGCAGACGATATCGAGTCATTCCAGATTCTGAAGGACGGTAGTGCTACCTCTATCTATGGTGCACGCGCTATGGCTGGTGTGATTGTCGTTACCACCAAGCGTGGTCATGCAGGTTCTTCAAAGATTAGCTATACTGGTGAGTTCACCATGCGTCTGAAGCCCAGCTACTCTACCTTCAACATCATGAATTCACAGGAGCAGATGAGTGTCTTCCGTGAGATGCAGAACAACGGTTTCCTGTCATTCATGAGCAGCTACCGTGCTTCGTCAAGCGGTGTATTCGGTAAGATGTATCACCTGATGAACGAATACGACCCCGCTACTGGCGACTTCAAGTTGGCCAATACTCAGGAAGCTATGTACAGCTATCTGCGTGAAGCTGAGATGCGTAACACAGACTGGTTTGACGAGCTGTTCTCTAACAGCATCCAGCAGAACCACTCTGTCTCACTGGCATCTGGTACCGACAAGGCTCAGTACTATGCCTCTTTCTCGCTGATGAGCGATCCAGGATGGACAGAGCGCAGCAAGGTGGAGCGTTACACTGCAAATATCAATGCCAACTACAATCTGAACAAGAGACTGTCATTGAACTTGATTGGTAATACGAGCTACCGTAAGCAGCAAGCTCCTGGTACTTCTAATCAGGAGACCGACGTTGTATCGGGTGAGGTAAAGCGTGACTTTGACATCAACCCCTACTCGTACGCCATCAACTCATCTCGTACGCTGGACGCCAACGAGTACTATATCCGTAACTTCGCACCCTTCAACATCCACAGCGAGTTGAATAACAACTACATGGAACTTGACGTTGTAGACTTGAAGTTCCAGGGTGAATTGAAGTACAAGCCTGTCAAGACTGTAGAGCTGAGCGCTCTTGCCGCTTACAAGTACTCTACCACCACACAGGCCCACTTTATCACTGAGAATTCTAACCAGGCCATGGCTTACCGCATGATGGACGATGCCACGATGCGTAATTCAAACGCCTGGCTCTATACAGACCCCGATGTGCTGAACGCACTGCCTGAGACTGTACTGCCTCGAGGTGGTTTCCACAAAGAGACTGTATACAAGATGAACTCTTGGGACTTCCGTCTTACCGCCAACTATAACGACGTATTCAACGATACACACATCGTCAATGCTTATGGTGGTATGGAAATCAACGATATTGAGCGTCGCCAGACTTCTAACATGAAGGTTGGTGTACTCTACGACATGGGACAGCTGGGAAGCTATGACTACAGCTATTTCAAGCAGGCCAGCGAAGAGAATAACATTTACTATTCTTTGAACAACGGCTACAGCCGTGAGGTATCATTCTTTGGTACTGCAACATACTCTTACAAGAGACGTTACACCATCAACGGTACTGTACGCTACGAGGGTAGCAACCGTCTGGGTAAGGCTACCAGCGCACGTTGGTTGCCTACATGGAACATCTCTGGCGCTTGGAATGCGCACGAGGAGCCTTGGTTTGCCAGAACATTCAAGAACGCCCTGACACATGCCACCCTGAAGGCCAGCTACTCTCTGACGGGTGACAAACCTGCCGTTACGAACTCAAACGTTATCATCCGTTCGTACAACCCATGGCGTGCATACTCTTCAGACAAGGAGACAGGTCTGCAGATTTACAACTTTGCCAACCCCGACTTGACTTACGAGAAGAAGCATGAGTTCAACATTGGTGTTGACCTCGGATTCTGCGACAACCGCATCAACTTCCAGTTCGACTGGTACACTCGTAACAACTACGACCTGATTGGCCCGAACCGTGGTTCTGGTGTTGGCGGCGAAATCGTCAAGTATGCCAACGTTGCATCCATGAAGTCTCATGGTGAGGAGTTCTCACTGACCACCCACAACATCAAGACTAAGGACTTCGACTGGACAACAGACATTATCTATTCACACACTCACTGTGAAGTAACCGACTTCGAATCACGTAACCGCGTCATCGACCTGATTACCGGTAACGGTTTCACAGAGAAAGGTTACCCCTATCGTTCATTGTTCTCTATGGACTTCCAGGGTCTGAACTCACAGGGTCTGCCTACTTTCATCAATGAAAAGGGCGAAAAGACCGTTAGCGATATCGACTTCCAGTCATACGACACCAGCCATCTGGTTTACGAAGGACCGACAGACCCCACTGTTACAGGCTCTATTGGTAACACCTTCCGCTATAAGAACTGGCACCTGAACGTGTTCATCACCTATTCTTACGGCAACGTAGTACGTCTTGATCCGACATTCGCTATGTCATACTCTGACCTCGGCGCTATGCCACGTGAGTTTGCCAACCGTTGGGTAGTACCTGGTGACGAGAACGCTACAACCATCCCTGCTATGGCTGACTTGCGCCAGATTCAGAACGACTCTCATCTGGGCTATGCTTACAACGCATACAACTATTCAACAGACCGTATCGCCAAGGGTGACTTCATCCGTATGAAGGAAATCTCTCTGGCCTACGACTTCCCCAAGACTTGGATTCAGCACCTCGGTTTGAGCAATCTCAGCATGAAGTTCCAGGCCACCAACCCATTCCTGATCTATGCTGACAAGAAGCTGAACGGTCAGGATCCCGAATTCTTCAATTCAGGTGGTGTTGCTGTGCCAATGGCTAAGCAGTTTACCTTCACTGTACGTCTGGGAATTTAATGAGATAATAGATAAGAGATAACTGATATAAGATATAAGAGATATGAAAAAATATATATTCGGAGCATTGACTATAGTATCGGCACTGACGTTGACGTCGTGCAACGACTATCTTGACAAGCTTCCTGATGACCGCGCTGAGCTGAATAGCGAAAAGAAAATCACAGAGTTGCTCGTGTCATCATATCCCTCTGTGACAAACAATCTGATTCAAGAGATGTTGTCAGACAACGTCGACGACAACGGACGTGGCTATACCAGCCCTGTGCTGTGCGAAGAGCTCTATCGTCTGCAGGAGCCCACTGAGGAGAGCGACGATACGCCCTACGATGTATGGGAAGGTTTCTACCATTCTGTGGCTGTCTGCAACCAGGCATTACAGGCCATTGAACAAATGGGCAATCCAAAGAGTCTGCTTGGCGACAAGGCCGAGGCTCAAATAGTACGTGCATACAGCATGTTCCAGTTGGCCAACACCTTCTGTATGGCATGGAACCCTGAAAAGGCTGATGAGTATCTGGGTCTCCCCTATCCGCTGGAGCCTGAGCAGAATGTAAAGACAGTGTACAAGCGTGGCACACTGCGCGAACTCTACGCAGCTATTGACAAGGATATCGAAGAGGCACTGCCCAATATCGCATTGGCCAATGCTGGCTATAGTGTTCCCAAGTACCACTTCAACACCAAGGCCGCTTACGCTTTCGCTGCCCGTTTCAACCTATACTACATGAAGTATGACAAGGCTGTGAAATATGCCTCAGTAGCATTGGGTAGTGATCCTACTTCAGTGATGCGTAATTACGAACCTTATCGCGACCTGGGTCGTCAAGACTTCGGCAACCGCTGGATTCGCAGTGACGAGGATGCCAACCTGTTGCTCATCAACAGCTTTACTCGCAGCTGCCGCTATTTGGTTAGCAGTTCTTCCAATGGCCGCTTCAACCACAACTACAACATGACAGCTTACGAGACCTATTGGGTAGATGGTCCTTGGGGTAGCGGTTCATCAAACAACTCTATCATCTATGCCAATAAGATGTATGGTACCAACCAGTGCGTATCATATCCCAGCTACGATGAGCAGTTTGAATTCACCGACAAGCTGGCACAGATTGGCTATCCTCATGGTGTAGACGCAGTATTCACTGGCGACATGCTCATTCTGGAGCGCGCCGAGGCTTACACCCTGCAGGGCAAATATACCGAAGCGCTGGCCGACATCAACACATGGCTTTCTACACACTGTACGGACAAGGTGGAGGATGGAACAGTTGTCGCCCCAGCTCCTAAGCCCCAGACACTGGCCGACGTTAACAAGTTCATCAATGGTCTTGACTATGCCAAGCGTACACCTCAGGGCAACAGTGAGCGAAGCATGCGTAAGCACATGCACCCGCAGGGCTTCACGGTTACTGCTGGTGACATGGAGAACATGCTGCAGCTGATTCTTCACATGAAGCGTATCGAGAGCCAGCCTCACGGTCTTCGTTTCAATGACTTGAAGCGTTACGGCATTGAGTACACTCATCTTATCAAAGGTGAAGACCCTGTTGTCTTCATTGCTGGTGACCTGCGCGGTGCCGTTCAGATACCTAACACCGTTATGGCAGCCGGTATCGAGGCCAACAAGCGTATGACCGCTGAGGAAATCAAGGCCTACATCGAGAGCACGGAGAGCGAGTATGCTGACGAAGAAGGAGATGAGTAATAACCGAATGAGATAAGGAGATAACAATTATGAAAATCAAAAATATAAGCATCCTATTGCTGACGGCCGCATTGTTCGGCATTACGGCATGTTCTGAAGACGAGGGCATTCGTTCGGAGAGCATCTTCGACAGTGTCGAGACTCCTGAGAAGACAGAGTTTGACAACTGGTTGGAGACCAACTATCGTAAGCCATTCAATATCGACTTCAAATATCGCTTTAGTGATAAGGAGTCTGACCGTGCCTACAACGTGATACCTGCCGACTTTGACAAGTCAAAGGCTCTGGCCATTCTCGTCAAGCATGTGTGGATTGAATCATACGTCGAGGCTATCAGTGCTGAGTTCATGAAAACTTACGTGCCCCGCATTATTCAACTGACAGGTTCATATAAGTGGAACGAAAACGGTTCTCAGGTGCTGGGTACCGCAGAGGGTGGTTTGAAAGTCATGCTCTATGGTGTCAACGAGCTGGACATCGACAATCCACGTATCAACACCACGAACCCATACGAAAGCCATAGTGTCAAGCCTATCGACATGAACTACTGGTTCTTCCACACCATGCACCATGAGTTCTGCCACATCCTGACACAGAAGAAAGAGTACGACCCCCTGTTCCGTACCATCAGTGCATCCAGCTACCACGCTACTGACTGGATCAACCTGGAGGACAAGAAGGTTGCAAAAGAGGGTTTTGTTACCAGCTATGCAGCCAGTGAGTACAACGAGGACTTCGCTGAGATTTATGCCACATACATCACCAACACTCCTGAAGGCTGGCAGCTCATCCTGAACCAGGCTGGTGAAAATGGTACGGCTATTCTCAACAAGAAGCTGGAACTGATGAAAACCTACTTCAAGGACAACTGGGATCTCGACATGGACGAGCTGCGCGACATTGTACTGCGCCGTTCAGCAGAATCTGTAACGCTTGACCTACGCACACTCAAATAATAAAAGATCATGATGAAGAAATTATATTATTTACTTGCTGCCACCGTCATCTCGACGGTCTTCAGCGCCTGCTCACTGAAAGAAGACCCCATCTTTGACAAGTCAGCATCGTTGCGTTCTGATGAGAACATCGAGGCAGTACGCACTGTCTTACAGTCTGCAAGCAATGGCTGGCTGATGGAATATTATGGAGGTCTTAGCTTCGGTGGCTATAATGTAATGGTTAAATTTGAAGACGACAAGGCTACTGTTGCCAGTGAGAAGTGGGGTAACAACCACGTGGCTGGTATTGGTGCTGATGGTAAAGTCATTACTACCACAAGTCACTTCAAGTTGGAGCAGTCTATGGGTACCGTTCTGTCGTTCGACGAATACAATGCTACCTTCCATTATTACTCAATGCCTAACAACCCTGACTACACTTATGAAGTAGCAGACGGTCTGGCTGGCGACTTTGAGTTCCGTGTGATGAAAGCTGAAAAGAACTATGTGGAGTTGCGCGGCAAGAAGAACAACCATAAGATTGTTATGACTCCCATCCCTGCTGACAAGACGTGGGAAAGCATCATCAACGAGGCTGAAGAAACTGAGAAGTACATGTCATCACGTCTTTACACCTTGGCTGGCAAGGATCTGCCAGAGGGTAAAGTGATTACAGCCACCAGCAATGGCGGCTATCGCAGCTTCGTATTCGAATACCGCGATGCCTTTGACCAGAAGCAGACCGTTGTAGCTCCCTACATCGTCAAAGCAGATGGTTTCTATTTCTATGAGCCTAAAGAGGTTGACGGCTTGGTACTCGACGGACTTGTAAAGGGTACTACTGACGACTATTTCGTATTCCGCAACAATGCCAATCTCCAACTGGACACCTACATGCCTACATTGGCAGAGAACCTGGTGACAAGTGCTTGGTATCAGGTGTATAGCAGTGTTGGCGACTACGCTAAACCATATTGGGATGCCATGCTGGAGAAGTTGAAGACCTACGGCAAGAACAAGGATGAGGTAAAGATCTACTGGGCTACTATCGGTCTTACCGACGACAAGTTGGTTAGCAGAATGAAAACAGGAGAGGGCGAACCAAAGTGGGGCTTCACTGCCGAGAGTCTCAATGATGGTACACGCATCAAGTTCAACCAGAACAGTACCATCAATAACACGGATGGTAAGAAATATCGTAAGATTGGCTGGGACAAGATACTCAACTGCATCTATGGTCACACATTCGACCTGGAGTGCGACTACCAGCGTCGTCCTACATGGATTAAGATGACGGACGTCAATGACCCCACCAATGTCATCACCGTCTACTCTACTCCGACCTACTTCATGGACGACCCGAACTATTACAACAATCTTGACAAATAACTTTTTCCAACACGCCGGAGGAGGGAAAGAAACCCCTTCCCTCCTTCCGGTTACATAATTAACTTTTTAAAACAAAATGATTATGAAGAAAACTTTACTTATCGCTGTCGCTACCGTTATGGTAGCACTGGGTGCAAATGCACAGTTTGCACGCGTAGCCTCCAAGACTATGGGTTATGCCGCCTATCAAAACAATTTCAAGCTGGAGAATGTGATGGCTAAAGAGTATCAGTCTCCTGTTAGCAAGAATCTGACTGCACACAGAGCAGCTCCTGCTTCTATCGAAGGTGACTACATCTTGAATGCAGACAACTTTGATGCTACTTTCACTGCAAGTACCACATTCTCAGTTGTTGCTCAGTCTGGAACAATCACGCTGGATCAGTACGACGGAAATCCCTCATTCGACTACAACGTTGTTTTGAACGACTTCTCTTATGCTGGCGCTGTTGTTTACGGAAACTATAATGCAGAACAGGGTTTCATCGAGATTCCTGTACAGACCATCTACACACACGCAACCTATAAAGAAATCGTCATTTCTGGTGGTTATCGTAAAGGAGAAGAGAATGTTGGCTATGGAAAGGCTATCATCCTGACTGTCAATGAAGATGGTTCTATGGACATTGATGAGGATATTGAAGAGGAAGGTGACCTGCCTACAACCGGTTGGGTATCATTCCTGCCCAACTATGAAGGCGGCGGTTTGTGGAACTATGGTTTCGACATTGCCGTTGTGAAGCCCAATGCAACAATGTACTATAAAACAACAGGTAAGAACCTTGGTGGTAATGGATCTAGCTGGGCAAAAGTTCAGAAGAGAGTATATGTAGATGACTACGGAACTGAGCTCGTTGTCAATGGCTTCCTGGGTCTTGCTCCTGTCTCTGTTATTGTAGAAGACGGCACCTGCAAGATTCCTTTCGGTCAGCTTATGGATGACCATGATTATGAGGAGCCTTACGGATTTATGCACCTCGTAGGTTGCTATATTGAAGGCAACAGTATTGGCCGTGATCCTAACAAGGAGTTCCTGAATGGCTTCGTTTCAACAGATGCAAAATCAGGAGCAAAACTTTACGAGTTCTACAAGTCAGAGTACAAGGAAGCTTGGACTGACGAAGATGGTGAGCACGAAGCTGGTTACTATATGGTAGACAATGATCCCGAATATTGCCGTTACTATGCTGTTGCAAGTAACAATGATGCAGATGGTGCTGCTTATTCGATGGGTTGGTGCTGCAACACTTGGATTGAGACTGACCCTGTAGAGGGAACAGGTATCAGCGACGTGAAGACCAACGCTAAGAGCACTGTGAAGACCTACAACCTGATGGGTCAGGAGGTTAATGCTAACGCTAAGGGTCTCATCATCCGCGACGGCAAGAAGATGCTGAACAAGTAATTCACAAATTACATACACTACAACTAATCGGGAGGGCCACACGGCTCTCCCGATTTTTTGTGCATTACATTTGGTTATCTGCAGAAATATGTGTATATTTGCAAGCAAATTCACAAAAATATGAAAAGACTATCAATACTGATGATGACGATGCTGCTGGGAACAGCAGCACTTTGGGCTCGCCCTGGTTATAACAAGCCTGTAGATGTATTACAGCCCGATGGAACAACCATCACCCTGCTGATGCATGGCGACGAGTTTTTGAGCTATATGACAACTACCGATGGTTACACGGTAGTCAAGGGCGCTAACGGCTTTTACTGCTATGCAGAGAAGCAAGGCGGCACGCTGAAAGCAACAGCGATGGTGGCCAAGAACGCTGCAGAGCGCTCTGCCGAAGAACAGGCTTTCCTTGGTGGCAAGCAGAAGGGCATCCATGCAGACTTGACAGCAGCAACCAAGCAGTTTAAAGCTCAAGCAGCTCAATTGTATGCGCACAACTATGAACAACCGTCAAATGGCAAACGACGCATCACAACCATCTGGCCTCGCATTAACTACGATAATTTCAAGGGACTGGTCATTCTGGTCAACTGGAATGACAAGACTTTCAAGACCGACAATCCACAGGAGTTCTATCAGAAGCTGACCAGCGAGAAGAACTATCAGGACGACTCAAGAACATACTATCCCGTATCAGTGACAGGTAGTGCTCGCGACTATTTCTCAGACAACTCGATGGGCATCTTCGACCCGCAGTTTGATGTCGTTGGTCCTGTAAATATCGATTACAGTTGCACCTATCCGCACCCTAAGAATGCTGATGGCAATGTAGATGACAGCTTTGATGGACGTTTCTATAAGATTATCAAGGCCGTATTGGATGGAGTCAATAGCAATGTCAACTTTGCTGACTATGACTTAAACAGCGATGGCAATATTGACATGATTTACTTTATCTTTGCGGGTTATGGCAGCTATGTACAGGGAAATAGCAGCGATTACCTATGGCCTCATGCCAATGATTTAACAGGAGTTCCTTCGTGGTATACAGGACTGTCCACTTATGACGGAAAGAAATTCGGCCGCTATGCATGCAGCGTAGAGCTACAGGACTACGAAGGCTATGCCGCTCAGCACCAATGGCTCGACGGCATCGGCACCATCTGCCATGAGTTCGGTCACGTATTGGGACTTGCCGACCACTACGATGTCAACTATGAAGAGAATGGACTGGCTCCAACCGCAGGTTCATGGGACGTCATGGATGGTGGAGCTGACCACAACTATGGACTGACCCCTGCCGGCTACAATGCTTTCGAACGCCATATGCTGGGATTCGGAGAGCCTACCGTCCTCGATGTTGCCGGCACCTATCAACTGGAGCCGTTCAACACCTCAAACCAGTCGTTCCTAGTGAAAACCGCCAAAAACAACGAGGAGTTCTACCTGGAGAACCGACAGAAGACGAAGTGGGACAGCCATCTGCCTGGCCACGGCCTGTTGGTATGGCGTGCTGACACGTCGAAGCCCAGCATCTGGAAGAGCAACAGTGTGAATATCAGTCCAACTGCCATGTACTTCGAGTTGTACGGCAACAAGGCCGTCTCTTCATTCGACCTAAACGGGACAATATATCCTGACTGGGGCACCAAGAAAGCTGCCATTGACCTTTATTCGATTACAGAGACAGATGGCATCGTGACCTTCGAGGCAGGCAAAGACCTCTATCCAAATATCGTAGAGGATTTCGAGAATTCGCCAATGACTGACGCAGATGCTACGGACGTTGAGGGCAAGTTCTGCAAGTGGAGTCTGGCAAATGCCAAGATTGTACAGGCAGGTACTTACGGCAATGGAGCACATGTTGTGGAGATAAACCGCAACGGTACACTGACCTCATCGGCACTGCCTCATGGTCTGCGTACCCTGCAGTTTACCATTCAGAATGGCAGCACAAAAATAAGGTTCACACCACGTGTTTCCACTGATGGAACGACTTGGACGAATCTGGCCGCTGCAAAGGATATTACCAAGAACAAATCGCAGGAATACTCCTTCCAGAACATTCCTGCAGGCAGCATGATTCAGTTCTTTGTTCAATCCAGCAGTTCTTCTGTTTCTGCCTATATTGACGACATCCAGATATCGTTGCCCAAAGATGCATCTGGTATTGACGAAGCACGAATGGCCAAAAACGCTACCAGTGGTAATACATACAACCTTTCCGGTCAGCGTGTAGATGCCAACTTCAAGGGCATCGTTGTGAAGGATGGGCGCAAGATGATTAACAAATAATACTTGAAAATGAGAAGAGTATCAACCATCATTGTGATGTTGGCCATCATAACAGTCAGCATCATGGCAATACCTGCCAATAAAAAGCCTATTCAGGTGACACAGCCTGATGGGACAACAGTGACCATTCAGCTACATGGTGACGAGTGGCTACACTTCAACACCACTGAAGACGGCTATAGCGTGGTCAAGAACCAACAAGGCTACTACGTTTATGCCGAGAAAAAGAATGGTGAGCTGAAAGCTACGCAAATGGTGGCACACAATGCGCAGGAGCGTAAGGCCCAGGAGCTGGCTTTCTTGCAGAATGTCAAGAAGTACCAAGTTCCTGACATGACCCCTGCCAATGCTACCATGAAGGGACGTGTAGAGGCTATTGGTGCCCAACGACGTGCACAGGGAAATCGCGCTACTAACTACGAGAACTTTAAAGGTCTGATAGTCCTGATACAGTATAACGACAAGGAGTTCTCACGCGAAGACTATCCCACGGTTATCAACAACATGATTAACCAGGAGAACTACACTGGCTACGACAATGTGGTATGTACAGGTAGTGTTCACGACTACTTCTCTGACAATTCCGGCGGCATATTTAAGCCCGAATTCGATGTCTGTGGTCCCTACACTGTCGACTACAGCCAGCATGATGGAAGAAACAATTCATCCCAAATCCTTGTCGATGCTATCAATGCAGCCAATCCTGACATCGATTTTAGCCAGTACGACGGCGATGGCGACGGAGTAGTAGACTTGGTATTCTTTATTATTGCCGGTAATGGTTCCAACTACAGCGGCAATGACGACGATTTGTGGTGGCCTCACCGCTCTGTACTCGTTGAGAATGACAGATACATGTATCGTGACGGAGTAAGGCTATGGGACTATGCCAGTTCTGTAGAGCTGGCTGGTTGGACGCAACGGCCTTCGACAGTTAAGATAGACGGCATTGGCACCATCTGCCATGAGTTCAGCCATGTGCTGGGACTGCCCGACTTCTATGATACTGACTATGAAGCTTCAGGAGGTCAGAGCAACGACCCAGGTGACTGGTCGCTGATGGCTGGCGGCAGCTACCTTAACGATAGTAAGACCCCTATAGGCTACTCACTCTACGAACGCTACATAGTGGGATTCACAGACAATGTGGAGACCATCAGTCAGCCTGGCGACTACACATTAGAGCCTCTCGCCAACAATCAAAGAGGCTACTGTCTGAACACGCCAGAACCTAATGAGTTCTTCGTGATGGAAAACCGCCAAAAGAATGCCTTCAAATGGGACGCCTATCTGCCAGGAAATGGCATGTTGGTACATCGTGTAGACCTTTCCAATAAGTCAGTATGGCAGAGCAACACAGTAAATGCCAATCCTAAGCACAACTACTACGAACTACTACGAGCTGATGGTGTGAAAGGTGGGGCCTCTGCCAGCGATCCTTTCCCAGGATCTAAAAAGGTACATGAGCTGACTAACGTTTCATCGCCCGCCAACCTGAAGACATGGGCAGGAAAGGAAAACCAGTTCGGACTTACTAACATCCTCCAAGACACTGACGGCAATATCACCTTCACTATTGATATCTATGAACTGCTGGGACTGTCTTTCGGTGAGATTCCGCCAATAGGTGTGGGGGTAACCTATCAGTTAGCAGCAATCAGCGAACCTTCGTATGCACAGTATTCGTTGACATGGGAGAGCAAGGACAAGTCCATCGCTACCGTTGACGAGAATGGTGTTGTGAAAGGCATCAGTGCTGGCACTTGCGAAATCACAGCAACAAGCGACAATGATATTCAAGCCTCCTGCTTCGTTACCATTGTTGACCTGCCCCATTACACCATTAATGAGTTCAAGCAACAGCCTACCGATCAAATCGGTATTCTGGAGCTGACCAATACAGAGGTGCTGTATACCTATCAGAAGGACAACATACAGATTGCCTTTCTGCGCGACGCCACAGGTGCCATCATGCTATACGATGCCAATCTGCCTATCCAGACTGACGATATCCTCAATGGCACAGTCATTGTCAAGGCCGGCATCAGCAATAAGGTTCCACAAGCCATTGGACTGGCGGGAAGCACCAATGACGAGCATTTCACTGTCACAGCAGGCAGTGGTGTACAACCTCGTGAGGTATCATTTGAAGACCTGACAGAAGCAGACTATAGCGACCTGGTGGTGGTAAAAGCCACGAAACTGAAAAGAAGCAATGGTATATGGGCATACGACAACAACAAGCGTGCTCGTGTATGGGCTAACGAATTTGGTATTCCGACAGGTATTAGCAGTTCAGAAAAGCTCACAGACAAGTTCTATGATGTCACTGCCATCTATGGCACAGACATCAAGAGTAATATCAGCATCAACCAGTTGAACGTCACCAAGGCTGTAAAGGAGGTTGAAGCTCCTACCGGCATCAAGCAGATAACCAACAGCCAAAAGCAAACGGCTAACAGCCCTATCTACAACATGGCAGGTCAGCGGGTAGACACCAGCTACAAGGGCTTGGTCATCAAGAACGGAAAGAAGACCATCAATAAGTAATGTGTGAGGAGGTTTCCCCTCAACACACCATAACAATAAAGCGGGCCTCAACAGAGACCCGCTTTATTTGGTTTATTTTACCAGCACCACCAGATACTTGCTGGTAGACCAGAACTGCTGGGGATTGGTGATACGTAAGATGTACTGTTTGTTGGCATCCTGCGCCAACGTGTAGCTCGACTGTGGGTGAGCCGTCAATATCTTGGCAGAACGGCTATAGAGACGTATCTCCTTGTCCACACGGATGTCAATCTTGGTAAAATAGTCACGATTGAAGTTGGAACGCAGCACCTTACCATCTTCAATGATGCGCTGGGCTTTCAGCTCCTTCTTCGTACCATAGGCAAACCATGCGGTGTTGAGCTGCTTGTCCTGGGTAGAGATGGTCTGCGACTTCTGGGTGGACTCCTCCTGCAGATGGCTGACATTACCTGTCAAGGCGCTGACCTGCTGGTTCAGTTCACCAATCTGCATATCCTTAGCCTCCAACTCTGCCTGCAACTGACGCAGCTGGTTGTCCTTCTCATCCAACTGCTGGGTAAGGTTATCGAGCGTACGACGCAACTGGTCGGCCTTCACAGAACTCTGACGCAGTTGGTTGCGCAGCTTGCTGATGAGCTCACGGTTCTGTCGCATCTGGCTCTGGATGAACTCCATGTTCTCACGGATGCCCTCTGCTGCGGTGGTTCCTTCGCCATTCTTGGCAATGGTGACACGCTGCTCAGCCTCATTGATGGCACGAAAACCCTCCTGGATGTCATTCATCGTTGCCACCATATCATCTATCTCGTTGTCTTTCTGCTCGATGATACGTGTCAAGGAATCACGCTGCTGAAGCAATGCCTGTTCTGCAGGATTACTTTTTTTCTGTGTACATGCAGTCAGTGCCAACAGGCACAAGGCTGCTATCATCAACTTTTTCATCTCTCCTAATTTCGTTATTGTGTTATGTCGTTATTACGATTTGCCTGCCAACACGATGACAAACTCTCCGCGTGGCTCATGCTCCTGAAAATGGGCTATCACCTCTTGCAATGTACCCCGAACGCTCTCTTCATGCACCTTGGAAATCTCACGGCAACAGCTGACCTGTCGGTCGGGGCCAAAGACTTCGCTAAACTGCTGCAGGGTCTTCAGCACACGATAGGGTGACTCATAGAACACCATCGTACGCTCCTCGTCGGCCAGGCTCTGCAACTTAGTCTGGCGACCTTTCTTCTGAGGCAGGAAGCCCTCGAAGCAGAAACGGTCACAAGGCAGACCACTCGACACCAATGCAGGCACAAAAGCCGTAGCTCCTGGCAGTGTCTGCACCTCTATGCCTGCCTTCACAGCCTCACGAACCAAGAAGAAACCCGGGTCAGAGATGCCTGGGGTACCGGCATCGCTGATGAGGGCAACAGTCTGACCTGCCTGCAAACGCTCAATGACTGATGCAGAGGTGCCATGCTCATTGAACTTATGGTGCGACAACAGGTGCTGCTTGATATCGAAATGCTTCAGCAGGATGCCCGACGTACGGGTGTCTTCTGCCAACACCACATCAGCCTCCTTCAAGATGCGGATAGCCCGTAGTGTCATATCCTCCATGTTTCCCACGGGCGTGGGTACAATATATAATATTCCCATAGCAGTTGCAAAGTTAGCAATTTTCGCACAAAACTATTGTCCTTTAACTCCCTTTAACTCCTTTAACTTCTTTAACTCCCTAAAAAAACGTATCTTTGCAGCATGATTACATTTCCCACATCGGGCGAGACACGCCGCCCAGGAAGAATAGAAGTAGTGTGTGGTTCCATGTTCTCCGGAAAGACCGAAGAGCTGATTCGCCGTCTGCGCCGTGCACAGTTTGCCAAGCAGAAGGTGGAAATCTTCAAACCAGCCATAGACACCCGCTACAGCGACGAAGAGGTGGTGAGCCACGACCACAATGCCATACCCTCCACCCCACTCGACTCGTCGGCCAGCATTCTGCTGCTGTCCAGCGACATTGACGTGGTAGGCATCGACGAGGCACAGTTCTTCGATGAAGGATTGGTCAGCGTATGCAATGAACTTGCCAACCGCGGTGTACGCGTTATCATTGCAGGACTCGACATGGACTTCAAGGGCATTCCCTTTGGTCCGATGCCCGCCCTTTGCGCCATCGCCGACGATGTCACCAAGGTACATGCCATCTGCGTAAAGTGCGGCTCACTGGCATACGTCAGCCACCGCACCGTAGCGAACGACAAGCGTGTACTGTTGGGCGAGACTCAGGAATATGAACCGCTCTGCCGCGAGTGCTACCAAAAAGCCATTATGGAAGAGGAAAAGGCCAAAAACGAAAAAACTACAGAATAAATTTGGCTGTTTCAACTAAAATTCGTACCTTTGCACCCGCTTTTATCATAAAGCATGAAGGTCGATCCGCTAGCTCAGTTGGTAGAGCACAACACTTTTAATGTTGGGGTCTTGGGTTCGAGCCCCAAGCGGATCACACAAAAAAGAGGTCTTAACGACCTCTTTTTTGTTGCTTGAGGCTCAAACCCAAGCGGATTCATCATTTTTAGAGTGCTATCGGCACCACTACCTTAAAAGTGATATTGCGCCCCATATTATAGACACCACTACGACCCGTTACGGTGTTTAGGTCGGCATATTTCAGGCGACTCAAGTGGTTCTGATAAGCTTTGTCCAACAGGTTGTCGGCAGTGACATAGAGTTCAGCAACCTTATTACCATGCAGTTGGATATCGGTACCAGCAGAAAGTGAGAGCAGTGCATAGCCTGGCGTTTCAGTCTCCGTGGCGTCGGCACGGTAGATATGCGTCTGCTTCAGATAGCAGTCGAGGCCAACGGCAATATAAAGATTGTTGAGGAGCGAACGATGAGCCGTATCCGTTGTATGGTGATGGCCTACTGTTGGATGCGAATGGTGCGAGAGTTCCCACTTCAACTCCGACGACCATTTGGGAGCTGGTGTAAACGGCAGGTACTTTGTATCAGCATCAGCATGCATCAGTTGAGCATCGACATACGAGAAAGTGTTGGAAAAATGAACGCTATGGACGGGATGGAAGTCTACACCAACCTCGAATCCCAGCAAACGGGCATCACCCTGAGTATAGGCGTAGGTCAGGTATCCTTCCTCTATTTCTTCTGCCAGGCGATGTGTAAAGATATAGTTGTCAATGCGGTTAGCAAAGAGAGCCAGCTGTGCAGAGACATATCGCGAGGTAAAATCGACACCAAGGTCGGCCTGCAGACTATATTCCGCCTTCAGTTGCTGGTTACCCAGTTCATAGCGGATAGAGCCTTCGTGCACACCGTTCGAGGCTAGCTCGCTCATGTTGGGGGTACGGAAACCGCGAGCTACGTTCAGCTTTACGTTAAGGTTATCGTTCACGTTAAAGACTGCACCGATGCTACCCGTCACGCCGTTGAAGTGTCGGGTGAAATCCATGAAACGCTGTTCGCCATCCTCCATCAGTTCATAACCATGCAGGTAGCGGTGGTCATAGCGCACACCACCATTCAGCGTCCAACGGTCGCTAAGGGTCTTGGTAGCTGTGGCATAGAGACCAAAATCGAAGAGACGGTAGTCTGGAATCAGATATTCCTCACCCTCGTTACCCGATTTCTGATACATGCCACCGATACCTGTAGAGAGTTTCCAACCGTTCCACTCGTTGGAAATGTAACGAAGGTCGTAAGTCAACGTGTGCAGCTTGAAGTAGAGTGAATAATCGTCAGCCGACTCCTCATACTCCTGACGACGGTTTTGCTGATAGCCGATAATTGCTTTCAGATAACCCGAAGAGATATTCAGCGAGTTGTCCCATACCACCTTATAATGCTTTACCTGCTGGAAGGAAAGTGACTTTGAGTAACTCGTTGGGGAAACCGACGAGTTCACGAGTTCTCCCGTTTCTGGGTCGCGCTCTCCTTCAATGATACTTGGCGTCAGGTGATAGAACGTTCCTGTCAGTCGCGAATGTCCCCATGCTTTGTTCACGCCAAGCATCAGTCGTCCTGCCTGTTCACGGAACTGCGAACCTGGAACGTAACCGTCATACTTATTCTTATAGGCATGAGCCATCTTCTGACTCCAACCTGCGTCCCAGACAAAGCCTTTCTGATTGCCTGCCACCTGCAGATGATAGCCAAAGAGGCCGTTGTTGGTCTGATACTCCGATGAAACATTTGCTTTCATCTCGCCCTCGGCCAGCGTTGGCTGTTGGTGCAGGATCACCACACCCGCCATCGCGTCAGAGCCATACATCAGTGAGGCAGGACCTTTCAGTATCTCAATGCTGTTCACACTGTTGCCGTCAACCTCTACGCCGTGCTCGTCACCCCATTGCTGGCCCTCTTGTCGCACACCTTCACTCATCACTACCACGCGGTTGTAACCCAGTCCGCGGATAATGGGTTTCGAGATGCTGCCGCCCGTGGTTAGCTGGCTGACGCCTGGCTGATGGGCGATGGCATCGATGGTATTTGTAGAAGCTGTAGCCTGCAGCACCTTTGGCGATACGATGCTCACGGGAGCAGTGGCATGTTTCAGTTTCGTATCGCCCGTCACACCCGTCACTGTCAGTTCGTTCAGTTGCAGATGACGGAAAAAGACATCCGTCGAGTCCTCTGCATGTTGATGTTTACTAATATCCTGAGCTGCCATTGTTGTGCATATACACAACAACAGCAGAATGCTTTTTATTTTCATTCTGTGATTCAATAAATAAAGATGTATATAAATAATGTATGTAAAAAGTCTAGGGGAATTCAGACAGACGGAGGTCCCCGGGTTACAATAGCGCCACAGCTGTCGGCACGATAGCCACACAAAGGCTGGACAAATCTTTTATTACATACATGAGCAGATACCGTGACTGCCAGCATAACGGCTGCCAGCATCGGCAATGTGAGGAACTGGCACAGCACACAGTCGTGCGCCCATGACGCCGTCTGTGTAAGGTGACCATGACAACTATGATGTACACAATCTACACATTCTGTCTCTATGGTCTCACCAGTTTCATGAATGTGGATAGACGACAACAACAGCATTGGCACAAATACGGCCAATAGCAACCATGAAGCAATATGTCGTCTGTTATCCAGTTTCATGGGTGCAAAGATACGAATAAGTGAGAACACTACAAAAGAAAAAGGTGATTTTCTTTTGTAGTGTCAATAATCCAACGTTACACCACGTTGACAGGCTTACCGCCGATAAATGCCCGCACATTATCCGTAGCAACCTGCAGCAATCGGATGCGCGCCTCCTTGGAAGCCCATGCGATATGGGGTGTGAAGAAGGCATTCGGTTGCTTCAGCAACGGATTGTCGGCCTTGGGCGGTTCCTCCGTAAGTACGTCAGCACAAAAAGCGGCAAGGCGTCCGTCAGCGAGTGCCTCAGCGACTGCTTGATCATCTATGAGCGGACCACGACCAGTATTGATAAGAATCGCTGTAGACTTCATCTGTCGTAAGGTCTCGGCATTGATCAGATGGCGAGTGCTCTCCGTCAACGGACAATGTAGCGAGAGTACATCCGAAGTGGCAAGGAGCTCTTCTAATGACGCTTTCTCAACGCCTGCGGGAAGAGCCGTCTTACTAGTCAACGCCTTGACCTTCATACCAAAAGCGAGGGCTATCTGAGCAACACGCTGTCCGATATTACCTAAGCCTACTATACCGAAGGACTTGCCAGCCAACTCCATATGCGAGAAGTCCCAGTAGCAAAAGTCAGGATTCTCTGTCCATCGGCCACTACGATTCTGGATGGCATAGTGTTCTGTGCGGTTCGTTACCGTCAACAAATGGGCAAAGACCATCTGTGCCACGCTCTCCGTGCTGTAGGCAGGCACGTTAGTAACAACAATGCCGCGCTGATGAGCCTCAGCAATGTCTACCACATTATAACCCGTAGCCAGCACACCAATATATTTCAATTTCGGCAGTTGAGCCATCGTCTCCTTGCTAAGAACGACCTTGTTGGTCAATACAATCTCTGCATCGGCAGCCCGTGCCACGATCTCGGTAGGTTTGGTACGCTCGTAGACCGTCAACTCTCCTAATGCCTCCAGTTCCTTCCATGACAGGTCACCGGGGTTTGCCGTATAGCCGTCGAGTATTACTATCTTCATCATGATATATGATAAACAAGAAGAGGGAGCCAGCAGACTCCCCTCTTCTATGATGATACTTTGATTATTTCTTCTTCTCAGCAGGTTTCTCCTCCACCTTCTCAGGCTCTTCCTGCTTAGCAGGAGCGGCCTTGGGTGCAGCTGCTTTCTTGGGAGCAGCGGTCTTCTTGGGGGCTGCAACCTTCTTGGGTTTCTCCTCCTTCTTCGGTTCCAACTTCTCCAAGCGAGCCTTCAGACGGATAATCTCCTTGTCCTTCATCTCAATCTCGTCACCCTGGTTACGGATGGTGGTGAGCAGTGCGTTGAGCTCATCGTTCTCAATCTCCTGAGGATAGAGAGCGTTCACTCTGTTGATGAAGTCACCGAGAATGTTCATGTAGTTGGTAAAGGCGTCAAACGGTCCGCTATAGATGCCACGGTCCAGCCCCACATTAGAAGGTTTGGTAGTCATGAAGCGGAAGTTGTTGGATGCCTGCAGGTAGTCCCAGTCCTGATTGATACGTGGGTCGTCGGCAATGCGCAGACGGTCGGCAACGCTGTAGAGCTTATTGAAAGCTTCACGCTGCATGGCATTACCCAGCCAACAAGAAACATCACGCTCCTCGTCAACCCATGACAGGGTGTCGGGTACGTTGAGTTCACCAACACTCTTTGTCTTCATACAAATCTCGGTAGGTGTAGAGAAGGTGATACCCTTCTCCTTGGCACATGCGGGCAGTGCCTTCAGGAAATCGAGGATATTTGAACTGAGGGGCTGAGCAATACCCAGAGCACTAAGTTCCATGAAGATGTTGATGATCTGCTCCTCTTCGGGGAAGCGGGCGATGCGGTCAATGTAGTTGTCGGCAAACAGAGGATAGCCCTCCCAATCGGGATTATTGAAGCGCAACGAGATATCGTCAGACAACTCGACATCGCGAAGCAACAACTTCAGGTTAGGAGCGATGTTACAGTTATAGACATAGTGTGGCGACTTCCATCCCAGCACATGCTTGGCACCTTCGGTCAACATTCCCTTAAAGCCCATGGCAGCAATCTGTCCACCGATATCGTCAGAATAGATGAGCGATGAGTTGCGTGCCACGGTAGGCTTCTTGCCGAAGAGTTCCTCAATCTTGGCAGCCTGTTTCTTCACATCGAGGGCAAAAGTCTCCTCGTTAGCCAGTGACGACAGACCATGAGAGTAAGGCTCTGCCAAGAACTCTACACAACCGGTCTGGTTCAGTTCCTGCAACTTGGCAATAACCTGTGGAGCGTGGAACTCCAGCTGTTCGATACCTGTACCACTCAGTGAGAAAGCCACCTTGAAGTACTGTCCGTGTTCCTTAATCATATCACCGATGGCGGTCAGTGCCGGCATGTAGCTGCGGTTAGCAATATCGGTAATGCTGCGCTCGTTCTCGTAGTCGTCATAGTAGTAATGATCGGTACCGATATCGAAGAAACGATAGCGCTTCAGATGGATAATCTGATGTATCTCGAAATATAAACAAATTGTTTTCATAATCGTTTATTGTTTATTGGTTATTGTTTAACGTTTACTGCTCCCATCCAAGGGTGCGCTTGTAGAGCGTTGCTATCCAGGCACCGACTTTCTCCCAGGTAATCTGGTCAACCTCGTTCTTGCCTTCCTCCTTGAGGTACTGGAAGAGTGAGTCGTTAGCACAGATGCTATAGATAGCATCGGCCAGTGCGTGGATGTCCCAGTAGTCTACCTTGATACAGTTGGTCAGAATCTCTGCACAACCAGACTGCTTCGAGATGATGGTCGGCGTGCCACACTGCATAGCCTCCAGCGGTGAGATGCCGAAGGGCTCAGAGACAGAAGGCATGACATAGACGTCACTGTCCTTCAGACATTCGTACACCTGCTTGCCACGCATGAATCCCGGGAAGTGGAAGCGGTCGGCAATGCCGCGCTCGGCAGCCAGATGAATCATGGCATCCATCATGTCGCCAGAGCCAGCCATACAGAAACGTACGTGCTTGGTGCGGCGGATGACCATGTTGGCAGCCTCAACGAAATACTCAGGACCTTTCTGCATGGTGATACGTCCGAGGAACGTCACCACCTTGTCCTTACCCGTGTGGTCGGGACGTGGGATAGAGTCGTACTCTTCGGGCAGGGGGTACACAGCGTTGTGCACCGTGAAGCACTTGCGTGGATCCTGATGATACTGGTTGATGACCGTCTGACGCGTCAGCTCCGATACGCACATGATGCAGTCGGCATTGTCCATACCGTTCTTCTCAATAGAGTAGACGGTGGGGTTCACCTTACCGCGTGAACGGTCGAAGTCAGTAGCATGCACGTGGATGCACAGCGGTTTGCCACTGACCTGCTTGGCATGGATGCCGGCAGGATAGGTCAGCCAGTCGTGAGCGTGGATGATGTCGTAGTCCAGTGTGCGAGCCACGACACCGGCGATAATTGAGTAGTTGTTGATTTCCTCGTGCAGATTGCCCGGATAACCACCGGCAAACTCCATAGCGCCCAAATCGTTGACGTGCATGTAGTTGAAGTCTGCATAGAGATGGTCGCGCAAACGGAAATAAAGGTCGGGATCCATGATGTTACCCACACGCTCACGGACGTAGTCGGCAGACACGTCGCGATAGGCAATGGGCACAGCGTTCATGGCAACAATGTTGCAGGCCGAACGGTCTTCATCACCGAAAGGCTTGGGCAGACAGAGTGTGATATCCATATCACCCTGGGCATGCAAACCCTGAGAGATACCATAGTTGGCGGTGGCCAGACCACCGAATACGTGAGGAGGATACTCCCATCCAAACATTAATACTTTCATATAGCGTCTCCTCCTAAATTATTTTTGGTATGTGTACTTCTCCATTAGCTTCAGCGAACGCAGAATCTCTGCAACATTCATGGCAAAGGCCATGGCACCACGACCATGGAATGGCGGGTTACCGTCGAACAGTTCACTGATAGTACCTAAGGCATGATAGTTCATCTCGTCCTCATAGCCTACCATGTGGCGCTCCAGGAAGGACAGACGGGTACGCTTGTAGAGCTTCAGACAAGCCTCGATATAGAAACCGCCCAGCCACGGCCATGCAGTACCCTGATGGTAGGCATAGTCACGCTGGGTCTGCGGGCCGACATACATGGGGTTGTAGCCACCACTCTTAGGCGACAGCGAGCGCAGTCCTTTGGGAGTCAGCAGTTCGCGTGTGCAAACGTCGAGAACGCTCTTCTTCTGCTCCTGGTTCAGAGGAGAATAGTCAAAGGCTACAGGGAATATCATGTTGGGGCGTACGCTCCAGTCCATCATGCTGCCGTCAACATAATCGAGCAGGTATCCATACTCGTTCATGAAGGTATCTACAAACGACGTCTTGCACTGTTCAGACAACTTCTCCAGTTTCTCGGCGAGTTTCTTGTCACCAAGCTCAGCCTCCAAGGAAGCACAAAGTTTGAGGGCATTGTACCACAGGGCATTGAACTCAACAATATATCCGGAGCGGGGAACGACAGGTCGTCCGTTGGCCGTGGAGTTCATCCAAGTGATAGCCTGGTCGCGACCGTTGGCATAGAGCAGTCCGTTGTCATCGAGTCGCAAGTTGGGATGACCGCCCTTCATGATGTACTTGACGATGTCCTTCACCAGCTTACCATACATCTTGTAGCCCTTCTCACGACCAGCGTCCTTGATATACTGCTGGATGGCCCAGACAGCCCACAGGGGTACGTCGGGATGCTGTACTTCGTAAAGTTTGACGCTGAGAGGCTTGCCCTCCATGAACTCGCGGAGTCCCTTCTCAGAGGTCTTCATCACGTGTTCGAAGTAGTCCTGCTCACCGATAGCCAATGTCAGGCCAGGCAGCGCGATAAACGTATCGCGGGCACGAGCCTTGAACCAAGGATAACCGGCCAACAGGTAACGGTCGTCAGTATCGTCAAGATGTTCTGGTGAACTGCCACTACGACGATCGCGATAGTGGAACTGATGAGCTGCAGCTAACAGACAGTGATAGAAGCTGTCGCGTGAGAGGCGTACATCAATTTCTTTCTGGAAAAGGGTCTTCAGCGTCGAGGACTTAATCTCCTTGGTAGATGCGGCAAAGATAATGCTCTCACCCTTCTTGATAGTCATCTCGAAGTAGCCAGGAACATAAAGGTCTTCATTAGATGCATAGCCGCGCTCCTGCTCCTTCGGATACTCTACGCCACGATACCAGTCGGGCTGGAAGATGAAGTCGTTCTTCTTGTTGAACTGCATATACAGGTCGGGATAACCGGCATACATACAGGTCTTGATACCATTGTCGACCTCATGGTATTCACGGCTGGCCGTCGAGTTCTCATGGGTAAACTGGCGCACAGAGCGGAATGCCAGGAATGGACGGAAACGCAGAGTAGTAGCAGAGTGAGCATCCTCCAGTGTGTAGCGAATGAGGATGCGGTCCTCATAGGCCTGGAAGATGGTTTCCCTCTTTAACAACACGCCACCAACTCGGTAGATGGTGGTGGGGACGACATCGCAAGTAAACTCACGAATGTACTTGTGACCTTTGGGGCTGTAGTTGTTACCCTGATATTTGTGGAGTCCAAGGTTAAACTCTGCACCATGTTGAATTACCGTACAGTCAAGTGACGACAGCAGCACGTGGTTCTCGTCGTCAAGTTCTGGTACGGGAACAACGAGCAGACCGTGGTACTTGCGCGTATTGCAGTCTACCAGCGTAGACGCACTGTAGGCACCCGAGCGGTTTGTTCGAAGCAATTCACGACGCAGCGACTCCTCCAAATTGGTCATCACAGCTTTCTCAAATCGTAAATAACTCATAGTTCCTATATTATTTTAATGTTTTAGATTAGTAATCACCTTCAAAAGTACGAAATTTCATCGACACAACAAAATAAATTTGCACTTTTTTATAGAAAACGCACTATTTTGTAGACGGATGATATGAAAAGTCACGCAAAAGCGCGTCAATCAGGTATGAGGAAATTGACAACCTCCTGCTCCACGGTGATGCGATAGGAACCCACGGGAGTACCTATCAACCGACCATCGACGCCTACCAGTGCATGAGGTGCTTCCTCGATGACGACCTCGCGGGTACGATAAGGGTGTACGCTACGATGGTTCAAGAAGCGTCCTGTAACCAAAAGCCACAGTCCTGCCAGCAGTTGCATCATCTCCGTATGATACACCATCGACACGTCAAGCATGCCGTTGTAAGGTACCGCATTGGGGGTCTGTCCATAGCCAGGTCCGCTACCTACACACATGGTCATCATCTTACGGTCAACGGTCTCACTATTCACCCGCACACGCATCTTGTAATCCATGCGGTGGAAAATCATGAGGAAGAAGGAGACGATGAACGAAAGGGTGTGTGACCCTAGCAGCGAGCGCGTCTGACGGCGCAGATTCATGACGTCGGCAATGAGTCCGATATTGACACAGTTGAGGAAGTAGCGATGACAGTGTTCGTTCTTCTTGTTGGTATAGCGTACACAACCTAAGTCGATGGCACGGATGCGATGTTTTATCAGCCAGTCTACGGTTTGTTCCATCTCGTCATCATCGAAGCCCCAATAGCGGGCGAAGTCGTTCAGCATACCGTTGGGAATGACGCCCAAGGCAATACTGTCTCGCACCTCTTTTTCCTCGGCCATCAGACAGTTGACAGCATCGTTCAGGGCAGAGTCGCCGCCCATGATGATAATGGTCTTATAGCCATTACGTATCAGCATAGTCATCAGACGTTCTACGCTGTCTGTCGACTCACTCTGCACAAAGTCGTACTGTACCTTACGCTCTTCAAGTACACGCTGTATCTTCTCGCGTTGCTTGTTGCTTCGACCTTTAGGGCAATAGAGGATGCCCCACCTATCATTCGCTACTTCCACAATCTTATCAATCAAAGAAACCGGGTTGTTTGTACTCAATACCTAACTCGCGGTCAACGGTGGCAAGGATACCCTGTACCTGACCCATAGCAAACATACGACCCAGGAGGGTGTAGCCGGCATTATGTCCGTGACTGCTCTCGTCCATGATACCACCGGGCTCGTCGGTAAATGTCATACCGTGATCCACACGCATGGGCAATGCAGGATTCTCTTTCTCGAAGATGCGGCACAGTTCTATCAAGTCAGCACGTCCACCCAGATGGCTGGCCTCCGTGAAGTCACCATTGGGGAAGATGTGACAGGAACGCAGATGTACGAAGTGTGTACGTGACGCAAACTTTTTAGCCAGTTCCACCACGTTGTTATAGGCACCAGCAGACAGCGAACCAGCACAGAATGTCAGTCCGTTATGCTTGTTGGGCACAGCATTGAGGAACCATTGGATATCGTCTTCGGTACGTACGATGCGGGGAAGGCCAAGGATCTCAATGGGGGGATCGTCGGGATGCACACACATGTTCATGTCGCACTCCTCGCAGACGGGCATGATAGCCTCCAGGAAATACTTCATGTTTTCACGCAACTGAGCCTTGTCGATACCTTTGTAAAGGTCGAGGAACTCGCGGAACTTCTGGATAGGAGCCTCATCATTCTCACTGAAGTTACCAGAGACAAAGCCCTGCGTCTTGATGACGATAGTCTCTACCAGCTTGTGGTCTTTCTCAGGGGTCATGGTCTTAGCCAGTTCATCGCACTCGGCAATAACGCTACGTCCTTCACCCCATCCCTCTGGGAACCGGAACTTCTCCCACTCCTCGCGGGCACCTGGACGCTTCAGAATATAGATGTCGAAATAGGCAAACTCAGCATAGTTGAAGTAGAGGTTGGTTGCTCCGTTGGGGTTGTCGTGAAACAAGTCGGTGCGAGCCCAGTCTAATACGGGCATGAAGTTATAGCAGATGCAGTGGATGCCCTCGGCAGCGAGGTTACGCAGCGACTCTTTGTACACTTCTATCTGGTGGTCGCGGTCAGGACCACCATATTTGATGGTTTCTACTACCGGCAGCGACTCTACCACACTCCAACGCATGCCATAGCTCTCAATGTATTCACGCAGGTCGCGAATCTTCTCACGTGTCCATACCTGGCCGAGAGGTACATCGTGCAAAGCAGTAACGATGCCCTCAACACCAATTTGTCTCAGCTGGGCAAGGGTAATCTTGTCTTTCTTGCCAAACCATCTCCATGTTCTTTCCATAGTCTATATTTATTATTAATGAATCATCAATATTGCTGATTAGAAGGGATAACCGATAGCGAAGTGCAGCGTATGACTCCCCTTGAAGCTGGGCACATTATAGAACCCCGATTTCTCGGTAGTATAAGGCAGGTGCAACGCGACGCCCCAGTCCAGGCGCAGCACCAGGAAATCCATGTCGTAGCGGAGGCCAATACCTGTACCTACGGCCATCTGGCTAAACATATCCTTCAATTTAAACTGGCTAGTACCATATCCTGGTACGTCATCGCCAAACTCTTCTTCTGTAGTCCAGACGTTACCGGCATCCAGGAACACAGCACCATGCAGTGAGCCAAACAGCTGACGACGGTATTCGACGTTACAGACGAACTTAATGTCACCATTCTGCATCAGGTAGGAGTATGCCTTATCGCCTATTCCCGGGAAGGAGCCCGGTCCGATGCCACGTACGGAGAAGGCACGGATGCTATTGGCACCGCCCACATAGAACATCTCACTATTGGGCACCCAGTCACTGTTTCCGTAGTGGTAGATGATGCCGGCATTGACATGTCCCACAATCTTGGAGCGACTGTCAAGCGTCAGGGTCTTGGTATAGTCGGTTTCCAACTTCAAAAACTGTGAATAAGGGTTCTTGAACATGGTTTTGTCCTTGTCATTCCACGACTTTCCCGTAAGGACATCATAGAGTGCCACAGCATTACCCGACTCTGCGATTGTCGTCTCCCAACGTGCCGGATGCAGAGAACCCTTCGGCGAGGTATAGGTATAGGTGTAGCGCATCTCGGGAATGAAATAGTCCTGCATGGTTGCCCACAGGTAGGGGTTCTTGGCAACGACTTCATCGAAATCTGCCGTATGGCTGTTCATAAACTGATACTTTAAGGTCAGCGGCGAGAACTCATGGCGACTCTTCTCCGAGGTCTGCCAACGATAGGTCCACTCACCAGAGACGACATGCATCTTGTAATAGCCGGGACGGTGAATGATGTTGGTAGAGGCTTTGGCCAAGGTCGTCGGCGTGCTATAGAACAGACGGCGCCGTAGTCGTCCGTTTTTGTCGCGACGTCCCCAATTTTGGAACTTACTGCTGAAGGGGGCTATGATACGCGGGAACTCCACAGAGGCATCGGCACCATATTCGTAGTTGTTCATCGACGAACCATTACTCGTTGCCCACTCGTAGGAGCCATGGACATTGACGTCAATCTTCTCACCACCACGGAAGGCATTACGACGAGTGACACCCATCTTCAGCTCTGGACCCATTCGACCGATGGTACGGGCATTGAAATTGGTTTCCACATAGAAGTCCCATGGTTTGTCAAAGGTACAGTTGAGCGTCAGGTCAAGGGTATCGCAAGCGGCAGTGGTATCACGAGGCGTAAACTGGAACTCCGTCATCGAGAACAGTCCCATGGCATTGATCTTGCTGGATGACTCCAGATAGTTAGAATAGCTATAGACCTGACGGGGACGTAACTTCAAGTCGGCAAGGAGCGTACGGGGACGTATGGGTGCCTTTTTACCAGAATAGCGGATGGTCAGGGCACGTAACACAAGGGAATCGGTGGGCTGTTCCATGAACGACTTCTTCATGTTAACCGTGACACGACCGATGTACCACGGATGGGTGGCAGCAACGGGCACGTCCTTGGCTAAGTGGAACTGCAGCTGAGCCTTGCCGTCCACGACAAACGTGTCAGCCAGATACGAGGCGTAGGTGGGCTGATAATAGTAATAACCGTTGTTGCGCAGCAAGGTACTGATGCGCTGACGCTCAGCATCAAGACGCGACACAACAAACGGGTCACCGCGATGGATTTGCGCCTCGTCCAGCGTGCTGTGTATCAGACTGTCAGCATGACGGGGGAAATCGAAATAGCCCACACTGTCGAGCATATACAGTCGACCTGGCGTCACGTTATACTGTATCTTGGCGGTCTTGGGATTCTTCTGCTGAATGGTCTCATAGCCTACCTTGCCATGGAAATAGCCGTGATTGCGCAGTACGTTCTGGGCCACAGAGGCACGAAGCTCAGGATTTACCCACGACATCAGCACAGGCTGACGACCAAAGGTCTTTGTCATCCAGTTGGCAAAAGGGGTATTCTTGTCGGCATATTTGTTCCATACACTGACACCAAACGAGAAGGGCAGACGGTAGTAGCTGCTTCCAAACAGGGAACCGTTAGGTGCCGTAGCCAGAGCGGCCTCAACCTCCGTCTGTGTCTCAATGAGGTTGTCCGACTGGACAGCATCCACCCACTGAATGCTTTTCAGACCAGTAAACAACTGATCATCCTCAGGGATATCCTTGGTCATCGAGCAGGATGCCAAGAGCATCACGCCAATCGCCAACAGCCAATAGCCGGTTTTATTTCTTGTCATTGTGCGTAGTCTTTGTTGAGTCAGTACGAACAGGAGGCAGCATTATGGTGTTGCTGTCGTCCTTGAAGCGGAAGATATCAGTGAAGTTCTGCAGCGTACGGCGCCAGATGAATCCGCCGCCATACTTCTGGGTATAACCATCCAGCCAGTCGTAGGAGTTGTTCTCAAAGAAGAGGTTCAGATACTTGTTGGCAGTATCATCCAGACGGTACTCTAACGACACATTATCAAAGAAGGAGTTGTTACGGCCGCCAGGTAAATCCTGACCCGTCGTCACCTTTCCACCGATAGCCAGCTTCAGGCGGTTGTTCAGGAATCGCTTGGCAAACTTGAAGGAGTAGTCTGTGCGTGACTGTCCTGTGGCATCGGTCGTATTGTCCATGCCGAACGACAGGTCAAGGGTGCGCAGCGCATTACCCGTCAGGTTGCTTATCTCACTGCTCAGGAACGAGCTGAGGGCAGAGTTCATAGAGAACGGTTTGGTGTTACCGTCAGCCAGATACATACCGGTGGTCAGCATGGTCACAGCCAACTTGCCACGTTGTTCGACACCCATCGCCTGCAGTTCACCATGCAACTGCATATCCTCTGGAGCGTCGAGGGTAAACTCAAGACCCATATCGTTAAGCGTACGGGTGATGTTGACACCGCAGTCAAATGCTACCGAGCGTCCTACACCTGTGGTACCCGTTACGGTGGCCTTGGTATGTTCTATGGCGGCAATATTCAAAGTGGGGTTCATGGGATCTCCCGTGAACTCAATATAGGAACCATCCTGGATATGGAAAGTCTTCAGCGGAATGATAGGCAACGCATATTTCATCTCACCATTCGACAGCGTATAGCGGCCTGTCAGCTGCAGGTTGTCGGCGGGCGAATAGAGCATACGCAGGGTGCCCCCACCCATCAGGTCGATATAGTTAGTGTGATCCGCATTCATGTAGGCCATGATGTGTGCACCCTTCGAGACATTTAGCGTCATATCCATGCTGAAGCCATTGATGGGAGGACGCGTCACGGCAATCTGTGTGGTATCACTGAAATCCGTGAATTTGACAAGGTCATCCAACTGGTTGTCGGTAGTAATAGGTGTATCACGCAGGATGTAGCCCACATCGGTGGTACCCAGCACATCCAGACGGCCACGCATGTTGAGATTGTCGAGTGGTCCGTTCATCATGGCAAAGACATTGACGAAGGCCTTACCATAGGCCACACTCTTGGCATGCTCCTTGACTCCGATAATCTGGAAGTTGTTTGCCTGCATGCGCAGGTTGACCATGATTTGTTCGAGGTTGCTGAAGTTAACATTTCCCTGTACATTCAGTGGGTTGTCGTTATAGGCATAAACCGTGAAGTTTTCAAACAGCAGGTTAGAGTGCTGGATGCGTACGGGGTCGTCGTCGAAGCGTAACTTGACGCCATAAGGAACACTCTCCAGATATGACTTGGAGAGGTACACCTCACCATTGACCTCCGGACGCGACAGTGCTCCCTGGATGGTCAGCGTGCCTTCGCCATATCCCTGCAAGCCACACAGCTGGTCGGGCACAAAACCATTTACGATGTTCAGAGGCAGACGCTCCAGCTGCAGGGTAGCATCGAGCGCCCCCTCGCCCTTATTAAAGTAGGTACCCGTAAGCAGTCCTATTTCCTCGTCATCCATCATCAGACGGGCTTCAACGGCATGGGCATCGTTCTCTTTCTGGAGATATACCATTTCCGTACTGATATTACCGATAGGACAACGCTCGTAAGTCATATTACGTACACCCATATCACCGGCGACAGAGAACTGTCCGTTGGCATCCTGTACGACATGGTAGTCGCCGTTCAGCATCCCCGACATACGGGGTGCATAGGGAATCACGGAGGTGATTTCCTCCAAGTTGAACTGATGGAGGCTGAGTGTCAGGTCCTGCAGGGCATCGGGATCTGTATCCTCTGAATAGAGGCGGATACCCATGCCGTCGTCAGCACGCAGGTCGACCTTGGCCTTCACCTTTCCGGAAGTGCCCAGGAACAGGAAGTTGTCTTTATTCAATGCAAACTCCTTATAGCCCAACGTGGGACGTGCAGGGACGAGATGCAGCGACAGTCCACTGTCAACCACCTCCGCCTGTGCACCAATACGGGCACCGAGTTTATCATTGGCATCGTAGTAGCGCACGCCAAGGGTAGCACCACGCTCTTGTATGATGCCGTCAAAGAGGGCATTGAAGACGAATTGCGGGTTCTTCTTGTTGTTGCGCACCTGGCCCCCAAAGGACAGTCGTTCCTTGCGTTGCGTCAACGAGAAGTTGATGGTGTCGAGACGCAAGTCACTGACCGTCAGCGAGTGGATATAGCCTCGTCCATTAATGCCTTCTGCGGCAGAGGTAGAGACGTCGAAAAGCATGTCCTTGAAGTCGACGTCGGCACTGGCCTTCAGGAAGGTCGCGACGGGGTTCTCATTCTGGCTCTGCAGCGTCATACGCATGGTGGGCAGCAGACGGCGTAGTGCCGGCTGGTCAATGGTCTTCCTCTCTAACTGAGCCATGGCAGAGTCGCCCAACAGCAGGAATTGGTCGAGCAACTGCTCGTAGTTGCCGCTGGCATCCAGTTTCACGATGAAGTCACCACTCTGGGCGCGTGCATAGGTTGTATCGGGGGTAGCATTCAACAACAGGCCGATATCAGAGGGACGGTAGACATGGCTGGAGTCCTTGATAGAGAGATCATTGATAAGTCCAGTAGCCTGGTGGGTCAGCTTCAGGTCGGAATAGATGTCGAAGTGACCGCACAAACCGATGGTCAGCGGGTCGGAAGTGACACCCATCTCGTGGAGGTTGAGCTCATGGAAGTCTGTACTGATAGTACCGCCGAAATGGGTCGTCGACAACAGAGCGTCGAAGTTGACAGCACCTCGCAACAAGGAGTTATGGCTGACGAGGTTAGCATGCGCCTTACCGTCACCGACCAACGCATGGGCGGTGACATGGTCTATATTCAACTTGCCGTAGCCCACATGGTGTATCGTCGCATCAGCAACAAGCGAGGTACGCGGTGAGAAGAAGTCGGTACCCTGTCCCTTGGCAGTGACATCGGCAGAGACGGTATAGATGCTGTCGCGGGGCATGAAGTGGTGAACGTTCAGGTCGCGCACCTTGATATCGGCATCATAACGCATGCGGGCAGCATGGAAGGAACCTTTTGCCTTGACTGTTCCCCTACCCTCACGAGCGGTGATATCTGCAAAATACTGCTGACCGTCGGCCTTGACGCGTCCTTGGGCCGAAAGGGGCGGAATACGGTAGTCGCGCTGCATATCGCGGGGCAGCATTGCCATGACAAAACCCAGATTCTGGGTGGTGGCAGCAAAATGCACATCAGCACGCAGCATGTCGGGATTGTCCAAGTTGGACGCAAAACCGGTAGCGGTAGCATGGAAGGCTGTAGGCAACGACACCTCCAAAACATGGAAGTCCATGTGCTGCATGTTACCCTTCAGCAAACCACTGACTGTCAGTGGATACTCCGGCCAGCGCTGGCGCATAGCAGCAGGGAGGTCAGCCATAAAGGGCATCAGGTCTTGCTTGCCCAATGAGGCATTCATCCTCAGCCGCATTTTTCCCGGGTCAACGGGTTCCATGAGCGACAATGGCATGTCGAGCTCGACATCGATATCACTATAGGGTGTCGACAGTCGGAACTTAGGCAACTTGACGGCGCCATCTTCCATGGCTATCGGTCCAGACAGGTGAGTGACGGCAAAACCGCTCTTCTCCTTCAGTGCCACCTGGCGCAGATACATGCGCAGCGTAGGGTCGTGGAAGTAGATGGAGTCAATACCCACCGTAATGTCGCTGAGGTCTATGTGGTTATAGTCCAGACCATCAATATGCGGCTGGAAGTTCTGGTCGTACTTCACGGCACCGTGAACCCAGTCAACGCTGCCCACCGTATAGGTCTCGGTACCCAGGTCGATGAGTGCTTCGCGGGCAACAAGACTACCGAGATGGGCGTTGACGCTCATCGTGTCACCGGGCATGTGGAACACAATATCAGAGTGGTCGATAGTGAGGCTATCGACATGAATCTTCCACAGCACGGGTTCGCTAGTGGTTGTATCTTCCGGCACGGAGTCGGCCATCTGGATATCCAGACAGGCATCCTCCAGACGTGAGCCGTTAAGTTCTACGATTCCCTGATCGAGATCGATGCCTTTGCTCGTCATGAAGAGACGTGAGAAACGACCTTTCACCTGAGCGGCAGCCACCATATCCTGCGTGTTCAGACTGGTATTGGTGACTTCCAGTTCGTTGATGACAACCTTGCTGTCGAGCAGCGGCAACAGTTGTACGTCGACCACCATGCGCTCCACATCGGCGATGGTGTCATTCCGCTGTTGGCCATCGGCTGTTGGCTGCTGGCTCTTGTTTACTCGGAAATGGTCAATGGAAAGGTCAAGGGGGAACGACAGATTAACACGGTCTATCGAGATATCCATGCCGGTCTTTTCCGAAGCGACAGCCGTCACCTTGTCTACCGCCCAGTTCTGTATGGGAGGCAGATAGAGCAATACCGTCAACACGACGAAGAGCAAGACGGGGCTCAGCAAGATGATCAATATCCACCAAAAGACTTTTTTCATAACCTAGCGTTTCATAATCATGTGAGACCACAGAGGGTCGGCAGGTAGTGGAGACTCCACCACGATGGGTTCTTTGGATACCGGATGGATGAACTCCACAAGGTGCGACAGCAGCGAGATGCTACCATCGGGGTTGCTGCGTGGTGCTCCGTATTTCAGGTCGCCCTTGATGGGACAGCCGATGGCAGCTAGTTGACAGCGTATCTGATGATGACGGCCCGTAAGCAACTGTACCTCCACCAGCGAGTAGCGGTCGGAATGACCTATCACGCGGCAGCGTAGCATGGCTTTCTTCGAACGAGGCACCTCGTGGTCGTAGGCATACGACTTGTTCTGCTGTTCGTTGCGCGTCAGCCAGTGGGTCAGAAGCTGCTCCCCTTGGGGGAGGTCGGGAGAGGTCTCTACTATCGCCCAGTAGGTTTTATGCACCTCACCGTCACGGAACATATTGTTCAGTCGGGTCAGTGCCTTGGAGGTACGCGCAAAGACCACCAGTCCGGAGACTGGACGGTCCAGACGATGCACCACACCCAAGAAGACGGCACCAGGTTTCTGGTACTTCCCCTTGATATATTGCTTCACCGTTTCCGACAAAGGAGTATCGCCAGTTTTGTCGCCTTGAACGATTTCGCCGCTCTCCTTGTAGACGATGATGATGTGATTATCCTCGTAGACTACTTGCATAACGCATGCAAATTTACAAAGAAGCGGGGACATCTCCAAATTTTATGACACAAAAATGTCAGGCAACCGCCATCTGGCATGCCTGACATATTGAAAGGGATGCGTGAAGAACTACTTGGGCTGATAAATCTTGACCTCTGTAGTAGCTCCTGTCTCATCGATGACAATCTTGAAGTCCTCAGCGCCTTCCTTGTCCAAACCTGTTACGACGATGGAGGGAACGGTGCTCATGACCTTCTTTGCCAACGAACTGCTGTAGCCCTTAAATTCACACAACTGCTTTTTTAGTGCCTTGGGGTTATTACCAACGGCTACTAACTCGACGCAATAGTTGCCATCCTTGTAGTGAGGCACCTTTTCGCCGACGATGGCTTTGTAAATTTTCTTCACAAGCCAGATAAAAATCCACAGGCCGATGAGACAAATTGCGATTGTCCAACCTAATGCTTTGCCTGCAGCTGTTCCCGTACCAAATCCACTGGTCAGGAAACGAAAAAACCAATTATTCATTTTTAAGTTATATTATAGGTTAATAAATTATTTTCATTGTGTCACAGGAACCTGCTTTGGAGGTCTCAACTTGGCCATCCATCCCTTCCAGTTGAAGTTCTCCAACAAGCCATAGAAGGTCTCAATGGTCATGATGACTGAAGCCACGAAGCAGAAGATAAAGGCTCCGACAATCATCAAACCGAACTTCATAGCCAGAATAATGAGATTGGCAGCATTACCTTCGGTATGTGTCTCCGTGTGACCATCAGAATAGGTTGTCTTCACAATATCGTCGGGCAGCAGACTCATAGCCAGACCTGCGCCAAAGCAGAACGACGCTATACCGAAGCCCACCTTGCGGAAGATGTTCATACAACCCGAACGGCGCCGATGCTTGGTAATGGAATAGCCATGCGGATAGCCTGTTATTATATAAAGAGGTATTAGTATCAACAAATAGACCATATAGCCATACAGGGTATTACCATGCGACACCTCGCTTTCCACTCGTCTGGCAAGGTCTTGCTGGGCCATCTCGTGAATCTGCGTAAAGTCCATAGCATTAATAGAGTCATATTCTGCGCGCTTCTTGACAGCCGTCTCTGCATACGACTTCTGGTTGTTCAGATACTTCTCTTTGTTCTCTGCCAGTTTCGCGGTGTCAGCCCTCAACCCATACTCCTTGGAGCTCTTCTGGTTATACTCCACAGAAGACTTCAGGTCAATCAGCTTATACATCTTATATTTATCTGCTGCCGACAGGCGCAGTGAATAGGCATTATTGGCATGCTGGTCGGGACACTTGTCGAAAGGCGTCTGCACAACGTCGATGGCATGCCACTCCTTGACCTGCTCACGTTCTATCTTGGCACGACGAATCGTTTCTTCCTGGTCATTCTTGAAATAGTAGAAGATACCTGCACCCAACAGCGCGCCAGCTATCAAGCTCCACTTCCACGTGCTGTGACGCTTCAACGACCAGTCTACAATCTCGCGTAACATGCCATAGCGCTCAGCAAAGTTTTCCTCATCGGGCTCTTGTGCTGTCTCCATAGCCAGTTTCAACTCCTCATCCATGTGGAGAGCTTCTTCCTTGGTGCGCGGATAGATGTCTTCTCCATCATCCACTACACCCTTCTCGCGTTCCTTATCACTAATAAGGGAAGAGGTGAACATCGCCTCGTCCAAATGATCCCACGCTTCCGCGTTCCGCATTACTGTTTCTTCATCCATAGTTAGAGTGGTTTTAGATTGTTTTTAATTTTTTACAAAAGTAATATTTTATAGTCAAAAAACCTCACTTGTTGCACGAAAAATAACTTTCAATGCAACAAATGAGGTGTCAATACGTCAAAAAAACGCTTGTCTTTTACATATTCATGCCACCATCGACCTGAATAACCTGTCCACTGACATAGCTAGACATATCAGATGCCAGGAAGGTTGCCACGTTGGCAATGTCCTCCACCTGGCCACCGCGACGCAGAGGAATCTTGTTGCACCACTCCTTGCGGACCTCCTCAGGCAGAGCAGCCGTCATGGCAGTCTCAATGAAACCAGGAGCGATGGCGTTGGCACGGATGCCCTTGGGACCCATCTCCTGAGCGATAGACTTAGCCAAAGCAATCAGACCAGCCTTTGAAGCGGCATAGTTAGCCTGACCGGCATTACCATGAACACCCACTACTGAGGCCATATTGATGATAGAACCGCCACGCTGACGCATCATGATGGGCACGCAAGCATGAACGAAGTTAAAGGCAGACTTCAGGTTGACGGCGATGACGGCGTCCCACTGCTGCTCGGTCATGCGAAGCATCAGACCATCTTTGGTGATACCTGCATTGTTGACCAGGATATCGATAGAACCGAACTCTTCCTTGACGGCCTTCACCACCTCTTCGGTCTGTGAAAAGTCGGCAGCATTCGAAGCATAGCTCTTAGCCTTTACACCCAGAGCGGCAATTTCCTTCTCTGTCTCTTCGTTAATCTGCAAATCCGTAAAAGCGATGTTACAGCCTTCAGAAGCATACTTCAGTGCAATAGCCTTACCAATACCACGTGCAGCACCCGTAATCAGCGCTGTCTTTCCTTCTAATAATCCCATAATTCTTGCTTATTCTTTAATGTTTAATATTTAATGTTTAATTTTTAAGATTTTCTCTTTCCCAAGGCACTGTACACAATCTTCGCCACCTGAGGTTTCGTGTCCTCCTCTTTCATGCCGTGGGCAATACGGCCATAGATGTATGGCACCTCCAAGCCCTTGATACAATAGTGGGTGATGTCAGCCACCAAGTCTACATTGTCGATGTCGAACTCACCGTCTTCCTTACCTTCACGGAACACCTTGCGGAACAGTTCTATCTCGGCATCGTCAAAGTTCTTGCGAACCTTCTCCACCATCCAGATGTTTCGGAAAAATTCAGCACGAAGGTTACCGTTACGGACCACCGTCTCGCGAATCATGCTCAGGTGCATATAGATGAGTTCTATGATTTTCTCCTGAGGAGGAATGCGCTTGGCAGCTACCTCGTCCAACTGGTCGGAGAGACGTTCCAGCTCTGACTCGATAACAGCATAGTAGATGTCATCTTTGGACTTAAAATAGGTGTAAAGTGTACGGCGCCCCTTGCCTGAAGCCTGAGCGATGTCATTCATCGTCGTACTCTCCAGACCGTTCTTAGCAAACAGCTGACGGGCTACATCTACTAACTTCTGTCGTGTCTTTGATATGGACATAGTTCTATTCCTCCCAAACTTTTCTTGAATTGCACAGTGCAAATATTGTGTGCAAAATTAGGAAATAGTTCTGAAATAGCCAAATAAAACGGACGTAAAAGTGTACAATAACCTATTTTTTGCGATTTTTCTACAAAATATTTGCATAATCAAAAAAATAGTTGTACCTTTGCACTCGCTTTTCGAGAAAAGCTCTAAAATAACATCGCGGAGTGGAGCAGTTGGTAGCTCGCCAGGCTCATAACCTGGAGGTCGCACGTTCGAATCCTGCCTCCGCAACTATAGCAGCCTTTGAGGCTGCTTTTTTTCTTTTTCAAGAGCCTTGCAATAAAAAAGCGAGTAAACACGTTATAACTAAAAACATAAGAAAAGATGATGAAACTGGTATCATGGAACGTCAACGGACTGAGGGCCTGCGAAGGTAAGGGCTTCAGCGATATTTTCAAGGAGTTGGATGCCGACTTCTTCTGTCTGCAGGAGACCAAGATGCAGGAGGGGCAACTGGACCTGCAGTTCGAGGGCTATCGCTCCTACTGGAACTATGCGGAGAAGAAGGGATATTCTGGCACAGCCATCTTCACCAAGCACGAACCGCTGAGCGTAGCCTACGGCATTGGCATCGACCAGCACGACCACGAGGGGCGCGTCATCACGCTGGAGATGGAACAGTTCTATCTGGTTTGCTGCTACACGCCCAACTCGCAGGACGGACTGAAACGATTGGACTATCGCATGTCGTGGGAAGATGACTTCCGCAACTACCTGAAGCAGTTGGACCAGAAGAAACCCGTTATTCTCTGTGGCGACCTGAATGTAGCACACCAGGAGATTGACCTGAAGAATCCGAAGACCAACCGCATGAATGCTGGTTTCACTGACCAGGAGCGTGAGAAGTTCAGCACTCTGCTGACCAGCGGATTCATCGATACCTTCCGCACGCTATACCCTGAACAGGTCACCTACTCGTGGTGGTCATACCGTTTCCAGGCCCGCCAGAAGAATGCCGGGTGGCGCATCGACTATTTCGTCACCAGCGAAAGACTGCGCACCAGCATTGCCGATGCGCAGATACTAACCGATGTCTACGGCAGTGACCACTGTCCCGTAGTGTTGGAATTGAATCTCTAACTTTTTACTTCAGACCTCTTTCTTCTTACCTCTCAATTCTGCTCTGGTATCTGTACCGGCAGGTCGTTGCGGTGTGCAAAGATGTGGGGCGACATAATCTCCACGCCATTGCTATGGAACGAGTCGAGGATGTTCTGGTGCAGTTCTGAGTAGATGTCGCTCAGCATTTCCGACTTACGGGTATAGGCATTGATCTCGTATTCCACATAGAAATCGTCCAGTGCCGTAATACGCACAAAGGGCTCTGGTTTCTTCTGCAGATGACTCGTCTTCGAGGCGGCATCGAGCAACAGGTCGCGAATCAGCTGCCACTGCATGTCGTAGCCGATGGTCACCTTGGTATGCACAATGACACCGTAGTTATGTGCCGAGAAGGTGTAGTTGGTTGTCTGCGATGTCATCAGGTTCGAGTTGGGAATGGTGATGACATCATTCTTACGGGTGCGGATGCGCGTCACCAGCACACTCTTCTCTATGACAAAACCTTCCATGTCGCCATACTTGATGAAGTCGCCCACATGGAACGGACGCATATAGGTCATCACCATACCGGCCATCACGTTGCCGATGATGGACGAAGAACCTAACGAGATGATGACACCAATGAAGACGGACACACCCTGGAACACCTGCGAGTCACTGCTGGGCAGCAGCGGCCATATCATGACAATCATAAACGAGTAGCACAGCACGCGCAGTATCAGGTAGGTAGGTTGTGCCCAGTCGGCATAGAAACCGTTAACCTTCAGGCGCCCCGAACCTATCTCGTTCATTAGGTAGTGCAAGCCTTTCACTAGATAGCGGAAGCAGAAGATGATAACGATAATCTGGAAGAACTTCGGCAGGAAGCTCAGAACAGACTTCAGGATAGACACGAATGGATTCCACAAATAGCCGAAGATGGTATAGGTGAACGACTTCGTCTCAGGGAATGCGGCAAAGAACATCGGTACAAAGATGAACAGCAGCAGCAAGATAATCAGGTAGCGCAACACGTTGAAGCACGTCAGGAAGAGGATGCCCTGGCGATGAAGATTCAACACCTCATAGTCCTTGATAGCCAGCGGACGCGTGCGGCGCAACAACTTGCGCAACAGCCGGTAGCGCCAACGACGATAGGCATAATTGGTCGCCCAGATGAGCAGTCCCAACACGAACATCGAACCGACGACATAGAGCACACCTATCAACTTGCGCTTCATTCCGTATTCTGCGTGCAGTTCTTGTATCTTGGCCTCGATAATCGTACGATATTCTGCTGCCAACTCCTGGCGCGTCTGGTTTTGCCACATACCATCGTTGTCGGTAACGCTCATCAACAGCGCATCGCCAGCCATGATATCGGTGGTGAACTCCCCCTCAAAGATATAGATAGAATCAGTAAAGAACGTCAGACTTGTTCCGATGTCTATGATTTTCTCCCGAAGGTCTTCCACACGAGACTCAGGGGTTATGCCGCCACGACGGTTATATAATATAAATAAGGTGTCGCCCTCAACAATCAAGGGCGCTCCAGGTAGAATGCTACGCAGCGAATCGATGCGTGCCCTACGGCGTGCCAAACGAAGCGAGTCGTTACGCACTGCCTCTCCATTCTTCTCCAACTGCTCTTGCATCATGATACGCTGCATCTGCAGTTCCTGTACCTGACTGCGAAGAACCATCACCAATGAATCATTCTGCTGTCTTAATGAGTCTACAGCCCCTGATTGCTCTTGAGCAGAAGACACCAAAGGCACCATCAAGACGATAAGAAAAAGAATAAACCGACCGTAATATTTCATAGTTTTATATCTACTTCATGACTGCAAAGATAGACAAAAAAAATGAGTTCACCAAAAAGAACACTATAAAAAACACACGTTCTACGATTCACCATGCACATGCGCGGTCTTTATTTGCAATCGCACGCGTGTTCGATAATAATACCGTCAAGGCCACAGCCCTAGAGCTCGGATTCCCCAACACAGGAAACTTTTGCCGCTATTTCAAACGCATCACTGGCATCTACCCGCAGGAGTACAAAAAGCAGAATTACTAAATTGCGAATACAAGCAAGACAAAAAAAACAAGGAAAAACAAAAAGCCCCTAGGTCTTGTGGACTCAAGGGCTTTCATCATTAAAAGTGGCGGCCTCCTACTCTCCCGCATTGCATTGCAGTACCATCGGCGCAAGCGGGCTTAACTTCTCTGTTCGGAATGGGAA
>OMQN01000075.1 GCA_900313235.1 uncultured Prevotellaceae bacterium
TTGAGGGGAATACAAAACCATACTCTTTACAGTGACTCACGATTTTCTTAAATACATCTTCTTGTGCCATATTTTTCTTTATTGCTTTTATCCTTATTTTTATATTTCGTGCAAAGGTAGTCATTTTCAACGAATAATCCACCATTTTTACACATTATTTAATATAATATGCCCATTCCACAAATAATTCGCCAAAAGTTTGGAACTTTAGAGATTTCTTGCTATCTTTGCCAGTGAAAAATGTTGAACCAAATAAAACAATGATGCCTATGGGCTGAGATTAATATAAATTGGACATATAGGATGAATATCCACTTTTAGATTCTTGTTTCCGAAAGATTGGGGAATTGGAAGGAAATCATCAAGAACGAAAGTCGGAGTTCGCGCCTGATGGCGTGGACTTTTACTCGTTTAAGATGATTAGGTTATCCCCAACACCTCGGAAACGTAGACGAAGTAAATTGTCCACGTTTTTTTTGTGTATTCAAACAAATATCAATATTAACTTAAATCAAATTAATTATGAAGAAACTATTTCTATCTTTATCGTTCATTGCGTTTAGTACATGTTTTTTTGCGCAAAAGCAAGTAACCATTAAAGGAGGAACACCGATTCCTGTCATTTCTGACCGAAACATAAAAGCAGCAGATGTGTCAGTAGGACAGAATATAGATTTTAAGGTGGCACGCGATATTCTTGTAGATGGTATCGTGGCAATACCTTCAGGAACAATTGTAAAAGGTCAAGTTTACGAAGCAAAACGCTCTAACGCTTTTGGAACAAAAGGACGTCTTGGTATTAATTTGAGATATCTTAACCTTCCTTCTGGTGACGTAATAAACTTTGCTTCATCAAATATTTATATACAAGGAAAGAATCGCACTGCAATCTCAGTCATTGTCTTTTGTCTGTGTTGGTTACCTTTCCCTTGCGGTTCAAAAGCTGAGTTAAAAGCTGGTGTTGAATATGAGGCCTTGGTGGGGTCAAATACCACTGTTAATGTAGAATGATTTGACTAGAAAAAGGTGGTCCCTCTGATCCACTTTAGTAAGGTTTGGTGAAAAGAGAATCGGAGGGACAGAATCTGAAGTTTTTGATTCCTAAACAACTCTATTCATAAAGCGCATCAATGAAAATTGTTGCGCTTTATGTTATATTTACTTGCAGATGTCAGGGAATTACTGTATCTTTGCAGACAATATGACTGACGAGCAAATAGCAGCAAAGAAAGAGCATGCAGGCGAGAAGAAGGCCTCGATGAAACGACGCGACGACCATCACGACTATTCGGAGCGACGCATGTATATGATAACACTGGAAGTAGAAGGGCGCCGACCAGTGTTCGGCAGGCTCGTCGGCAATGCCTTTGCACCCAAAGGAAGTAAGGATGAGCCTCGGATAGAGTTGACAGTGTTGGGGCAAGCCGTACAGAGCGAGTGGATGGGCATTCACGACTATTACCCGCAGATTGAGGTGATGGCCGTCCAGATGATGCCCGACCACATGCATGGCATCCTCTTTGTGCGCGAGCAACTGCCCGTGCATTTAGGGCAGGTGATATCGGGGTTCAAAGCGGGCTGCAGGAAGGCGGAGAAAGCGCTGATGGCTGCGGCAGAGCCGCACCCTACAGAGAAAGCAGCAGGGACGATGGCTGCGGCAGAGCCGCAACCTACAGAGAAAGCAGCAGGGACGATAGCTGCGGCAGAGCCGCAACCTACAGAGAAAACCGCGAAGGCGATGGAGGGCGCGCCGCAGGCGACGGGAAAGCGGGCGCTCAGTTCTCAGCAGGAAACGGCTCTGCCGTTACAAAGCGCGTGCGGCCCGTTACAAGCGCCTACCCAGGCCTACCGTCCGCTCTTCGCCAAGGGCTACAACGACTTGATCCTTCGCTCTTATGAGGAACTAGGGACTTGGCTTAACTACTTGCACGACAATCCGCGACGGCTTTTGATGAAGCGGGCGCGACCTGAGTGGCTTCGCCCATTCTTTGGCTTGCAGATAGGGCAACACTGTTTTAGCGGCATCGGCAACCGTGCGTTGCTGACGCCATCTCACCTGGCGAGAAGCGGGTCATGCGTGCTGCCTTCGATGAGGGTCTGCCTACTATTGTGATTATGGAAAACGGTTTTACACCCTTGTCAAAGCCCCACGGCGAACAATTCTATGCTTGCGGCCAGGGGACATTGCTGATGCTTTCGCCCTGGGAGCACCATAACGAGAAACTGCAACTGACGGCAGCACAATGTACACAGATGAACTTGATGGCACTGGAGCTCTGTGAATGACTATCCGACTATTATATGAGTAAAAAAAATGAGTTCAAAACTGTCAGACTGACAAAACGCCGATGCACAAAGGGATTGAGGCCATTTTAGAGACTGTCAAGACTGACAAGAGACTGACAGCCCACCAATCTTAAACTCTACCGGAATATATTGTCTAGGTAATTCTTGGAATTCTCTAGAGAATTTATCGTTTACACAGCTATTATGGGACAGAAAACTGTCAGTCTCTTGTCAGTCTTGACAGTCTCCAAAAAGACTGCAAATGCCCTGCACATCGGTGTTTTGTCAGTCTGACAGTCTTCTTTTCATTTTTTACGACCTTGTTTTACAAAAACGTCATAAATATGCAGGAACAGAATATGCACAACTTTTTCAAAAAAAATTGCTGTTCTGACTTAATAATTTGGGCGTTGCTGCGTATTATATATGTATGACACAGTCAGAATTCGAACATATTGCCCAAGAGTTAAGGTCGCAGATGCTGAAAGTGGCGCTGGACTTCTTCGGATCACATGATGATGCCGAAGATGTGGCACAGGACGCGATGGTGCAGCTGTGGCACTACTGCGAGCGGATAGACAGCGGACGCAACGTGTCTGGTCTGGCTGTCAGGGTGGCAAAGAACTGCTGTGTCAACCTCTATAGGAAGCGGCAGAGTGCCAAGCAGCAGCGCTTTGAGGACATCAGTCCGAGGATGCTGCGACAGGAAGACACGACAGACTCTCCGCAAGAACGCTTGGAAGCCCAAGACACCCAGCGCATGATGGACGAGGTCGTAGCACTCTTGAAGCCACGAGAACGACAGCTCTTCGAAATGCGACAGACGGAAGGGCTCTCGACAGCAGACATCGCTGAACAGACGGGCATTCCGAAAGCATCAGTAGCAGTCATGCTATCGACAGCGAGAAAGAAAGTATTGACAGAACTAAAAAGGAGAATGAAGCTATGACGAATAAAGAGATACAGCAACTCATCAACAGATATCTGGAGGGCGAGACCTCGCCAGAGGAAGAGCGCCAGCTGGCTCTGGAGCTACAGGGCGACAACATGCCTGAAGAGTGGCAGGCCATCAGAATGATGCTTGGCGAACTGACCATAGGCGAGGCTGAGTACGACGCCATCATGGAACAGCGCAAGGAGAAGCAGCAGAAACAGAAGCCATCTGCCGTACTGGTTGTACTCCGCACCATCACCTCTATAGCTGCCATCTATCTGGTAGGCTTGTTCTTCTGGCTACAACAGACGCCTGAAATAAAAACAGAAACAGCATACAATACTGGCAAGCCAACACCGCCAACGTCCTACTGCACAGAAGGTACACCCCGGGAAATCCTGACGTGCTACTTGGAACACAGACAGGCACAACCACATATCTATCAACAATTAAAACAGAAGATTTATGAAAACCAATAAAATCCTTACCCTCGTAGCAGCCGCCGTGCTGCTGATGACCTCCTGTAGCAACGACGATGAGCGCATGCTCACTATCATCAACGAAGACGGAAGTTGCAGTCGTGAAATGTCGTTCCACCCAGTCCAAGAAGACGTGATGGCTCCACTCAATAAGACCATTCAGACCCACGGTTTGTACTACAACACCGATTGGGAGCGCACTTGGTCGGTCATGGGTGACTCTATTCAGCATGCTTGCCCTATGACACAGCAGCAGTGGGACAGTCTGCAGAATGTATTTTCTGACCAGAATGTACCCGAAAAGATCCTGATGCATCTCAAGTGCCAGTACCAGAATGTCAACGAGATGAGCGACTCGCTCACCCAAGCAGTCCGCCATCTATTCAAGGCCACAGCATCGCTCGACAAGCACTTCAAGTGGTTCTATACGGACTACACCTTCAAGGAGACGCTCGCCATCACAAACTTCGAGCAGATATTCTCTGTTCCCCTAGACCGCTTTGTGAGTGCCGACACCGCATCCTACTGGTTTACGGGTGAGCCCAACCTTGCCGCAGGGCTCACAGGAGCTGAACAGAAAGAGATGCTGGACGATATCGAGGCAAGAATCAGTCAGTGGTTCTGTGCCTGCACCATGTCCAATATTTATGCTCATGTCTGGAAAAACTATGATGAAGTCAAGAATCCACCTGTCAGCGAGGAGCAGTTCTGGGCCTTAAAGGATTCCCTCATCATGTCGCCCGCCGTGCGCAACCTCAATCTGTTCGGCAACATCAGCCAGGTCAGCAACATCCTCAAGGACTTCTATCAGTCTGACGCCTATACCCCGCTGTTTAGCGACAGTACCAGATGGGAACGTCTGCTCGAAATAAAGTACGAGGATTATGAAAGACTTGTCACGATGAAACCCATGCTGGACTATGTGATGCCTGGCAAGGTGATAGACGCTGGCAATGGCGTGGTAGAAGGCAATGTGGTTCGCTACAAGTTCTCTGGCGAACGACTCATCCCCCACCCCTATAACGTGACTATCACCTCACGAGTCACCAACGTCTGGGCGTTCGTTGTCACCGCTTTAGTGATACTCCTGGCCATCGGCTGCATGTTCTATCGGCGCATCAAAAAAATGATTTCTTAGCATAAAATTTGGCATTCTCGCTGTTTTTTTATAATTTTGCAGGAAAATCAAAATCTACTGCATTTTTATGGATGACGAAATAAGAGAAGACAGCGAAATCTTGGAGCAGGACGCTTCAGAACAACAGGAAGAGTCAGCAGAGGGTGCAGGACACTCCGACTATAAGCCCGTAAACCGTTTCGACGCTGCTGCCGTGCATCACTTGAGCGGCATGTATCAGAACTGGTTCCTGGACTACGCCTCCTATGTTATTCTGGAGCGTGCCGTGCCACATATCGAAGATGGTCTGAAACCCGTACAGCGCCGCATTCTGCACTCCATGAAGCGCATGGACGATGGCAGATATAACAAGGTGGCAAACATTGTGGGTCACACCATGCAGTTCCACCCTCACGGCGACGCCTCTATCGGTGACGCTCTGGTGCAGATGGGTCAGAAGGACCTGCTCATCGACACACAGGGCAACTGGGGTAACATCCTGACGGGCAACCGCGCCGCAGCGCCCCGTTATATCGAGGCGCGTCTCAGCAAGTTTGCTTTGGACACCGTCTTCAACCCCAAGACGACGGAGTGGCAGATGTCATACGATGGTCGTAACAAGGAACCCATCACCCTGCCCGTGAAGTTCCCATTGTTGCTGGCTCAGGGCGCCGAGGGTATTGCCGTAGGTCTGTCGTCGAAGATTCTGCCCCACAACTTTGTAGACATCTGCGACGCTGCCATCAGCTACCTGCTCGGCGAAGAGTTCCACCTCTACCCCGACTTCCCCACAGGCGGCAGCATCGACGTCTCGAAATACAACGACGGACAGCGTGGCGGCGTGCTGAAGGTGCGTGCCAAGATAGAGAAACTGGACCCCAAGACGCTGGTCATCCGCGAGATACCCTTCTCCAAAACCACGGAAACGCTCATCGACTCTATTCTAAAAGCTATCGACAAAGGTAAGATCAAGGCCCGCCACGTGGAGGACTTGACAGCTGCCAAGGTAGAGATACAGGTACAGTTGGCACCAGGCGTCAGCAGCGATAAGACGCTCGACGCATTGTATGCCTTCTCAGACTGTGAAATCAACATATCGCCCAACTGCTGTGTCATCGAGGACAACAAGCCACAGTTCCTGACTGTCAGCGACGTGCTGCGCCACTCGACAGACCGCACCAAGGACCTGATACGTCAGGAGTTGGAGATTCGCAAGGGCGAGCTGCTGGAACAGTTGCACTTCTACTCGTTGGAGAAGATATTCATTGAGGAACGCATCTATAAGGATAAGAAGTTCGAGCAGGCACCCGACATTGACAGCGTCTGCGAACATATCGACGAACGACTGACACCTTTCTACCCGCAGATGGTGCGTGAGGTCACCAAGGACGACATCCTGAAGTTGCTGGAAATCAAGATGCAGCGCATCCTGAAATTCAACAAGGACAAGGCTGACGAGTTGATGGCCCGCATCAAGGCAGAGATTGATGAGATAGACCGCGACCTGGCCAACCTCGTAGAGGTGACGGCCCAGTGGTTCCAGTTCCTGAAAGACAAGTACGGCAAGGACCATCCGCGACTGACGGAGATTCGCAACTTCGACACCATCGAAGCCACCAAGGTCGTCGAGGCCAACCAGAAGTTGTACATCAACCGCCAGGACGGCTTCATCGGTACAGGTCTGAAAAAGGACGAGTTCGTCTGCAACTGTTCGGACATCGATGACATCATCATCTTCTATAAGGACGGTAAGTTCAAGGTGGTCCGTGTAGCCGACAAGCTCTTTGTGGGCAAGAACGTCATGTGGCTCAGCGTGTTCAAGAAGAACGATCAGCGTACCATCTACAATGCAGTCTACCGTGATGGTCGCAAGGGCTTCTACTATATCAAGCGCTTCAACGTAGCCTCCATCACTCGCGACCGCGAATACGACCTGACAGCAGGAACAGAAGGCTCGCGCGTAGTCTACTTCACTGCCAACCCCAATGGCGAGGCAGAAGTCATCAAGGTAACCCTCGACCCAGCACCCAAGCTGAAAAAGATATTCTTCGACAAGGACTTCTCGGAAGTGCTCATCAAGGGACGTGCCGCCAAGGGTAACCTGCTGACGAAGTATCAGATACACCGCATCGGACTGAAGAGTCACGGCCACTCTACGCTGGGTGGTCGCAAGGTGTGGTACGACCCAGACGTCAACCGTCTGAACTACGACGAGCACGGACGCTTGCTGGGCGAGTTCTTCGATGGCGACAGCATCCTTGTCATCCTGCAGAACGGCGACTACTACCTGTCGGGCTTCGACCCCAACGTACACTTCGAGGACAACATCCAGCGCATAGAGAAATACGAGCCGGAGAAGGTGTGGAGCTGTGTGCTCTACGATGCCGACAATCAGGGCTATCCGTATCTGAAGCGCTTCCTCATGGAAGCTACCAAGCGCAAGCAGAACTATATTGGCGAGAATGTCAACTCACAGCAGTTGCTGCTGACAGACACCGTCTATCCACGTCTGCAGATAACCTATGGTGGCAACGATGCCTTCCGCGGCAGCGAAGAGATAGATGTCGAGCAGTTCATTGCCGTCAAGGGCTTTAAGGCCAAAGGTAAGCGTCTCACCACCTGGCAGATAGCATCTATAGAAGAGTTGGAGCCCCTGCGCTTCCCTGAACCCACAAGCGAGGAGGAAGACAGCGAGAAAGAGGAAGAAGAGAACCTCGACCCAGACTCCGGCAAGAGCCAGCAGCAGGTACTTGACGAGATGACAGGACAACTGCGACTGTTTGATGATGACAATGATGTGTAAAAGAGCTGTTAGCCTTTGGCAGTTGGCTTTTGGCCTTTTGCTTTTGACGATTGGCACACCAGCCAATAGCCAAGAGCTAATAGCTAATAGCCAAAAGGTGGTCACGCGCAGTACGATAGTAGGTATCGGGGGCACCAACATCCTTGACACCTATCTCTCTGACGAGCACTTCACAGGCACGGGCATCAGCTTTCTGTCAACTGTCGAACGACAGAAGGAGAGCTGTCGATGGTCCACGCTGATGGAGCACGAGGGCAACCTTTCCTTGTGTAAGAGTCGCAAAACGCAACAGGAGCTGGAGGGTGCCTACAACTTCTATTGGGGCAAACTATACCGTTGGCAGCTGCTTGACGGAGCGTTGACATTGCAGGCTGGCGGACTGATGAATGCCTCGCTGGGCTTCATCTATAACACCTCCAACGGCAACAATCCTGCCCAGGCTCGCGCCCATCTGAATATCATGCCGACGGGTGTCGCCAGCTATCGCTTCCAACTGTTCAACAAGCAGATGGTAGCACGCTACGAGTTGAACCTGCCATTGGCGGGCATCCAGTTCTCGCCCAACTACGGACAGTCCTACTACGAAATATTCAATCGTGGTGACTACGACCATAACGTGGTACCCACCACGTTTGTCTCAGCACCAGAATGGCGCAACCTGCTGACGCTCGATGCAGCACTCACCAGCAAGGTCACCCTCCGCATCGGCTATCTGGGTAATATCCAGCAGTCGAAGGTGAACAACATCCGCCAGCATATCTGGACTCACCGTTTTCTGATAGGTATCACTAAGCGATTCAGCATCACTCCTCACGCGCTATGAAGAAGATTAGCTTTTGGCTTTTAGCACTTAGCTCTTGGCTCCTGTTATCCTGCGTAGATACTGAGGAGCGCGATGACACCGCCACAGGCAACTTCGAGGCGCTGTGGACGATACTCGACGAGCACTACTGCTTCTTTGACTACAAGCAGAAGGAGTATGGTCTCGACTGGAACAACGTCTATACGAAATATAAGGTACGCGTCAACGACAACATGAGTACCGTACAACTTTTCGAAGTGCTGTGTGACATGCTGGGCGAACTGCGTGACGGCCATGTCAACCTGTCTAGTTCGATGGACTACGGCCGCTACTGGAAGTGGCAGGAGAACTATCCTTATAACTATAGCGACAGTCTGATACGCCAATATCTGGGTACAGACTACAAGATAGCCAGTGGACTGCGCTACAGGGTGCTCGACGACAACATCGGCTACATCCGTTGTGCATCCTTCGAGTCGCCAATCGGTGAGGGCAATCTTGACGAGGCCCTCTCCTACCTGCTGCTCTGCAGAGGACTCATTATCGATATACGTGGCAACGGAGGCGGTGACCTGACGACTTCCGAACGACTGGCAGCCCGCTTTGTACAGGAGAAGACGCTGGTAGGCTATATGCAGCACAAGACGGGAGCAGGCCATAACGACTTCTCGGAGATGAAAGAAATCTATCTGGATCCATCGAGCAATGTCCGCTGGCACAAGAAGGTGTGTGTGCTGACGAACCGCAGCGTCTATAGTGCTGCCAACTCCTTTGCAGTATGGATGCACTGTCTGCCTAACGTCACCCTTGTTGGCGACCATACGGGTGGTGGCAGCGGAATGCCTATGAGCAATAGTCTGCCCAACGGCTGGAGTGTCCGCTACTCAGCGTGTCCGATGTACGACCAGAACAAACAGCAGACAGAATTTGGTATAGACCCTGACGTGAAGGTCAACCTCGTCAACGACATCACCATTGGCAGCTCTCGCGACGACATCATCGAGGCTGCTCGCCAACTTTTAGTCAAATAATTTGGCGAATTCGCCAAAAAGCATTACCTTTGCATCCGCAAATTTAGCTTATGGCTGTTTGCTATTGGCTTTTTGCACTAGCGCCTGTGGCGGAATTGGTAGACGCGCTAGACTTAGGATCTAGTGTCTCGCGACGTGCAGGTTCGAGTCCTGTCAGGCGCACCAACAAAAAAGCGACCCTCATAAAGGTCGCTTTTTGTTTTTTTGTTCCCGCTGGCTTACTTAGCGTTCTTTTTGGCATAACGGACAGTAAGCGTTGGCGTATAGGTGTTCTCCAAAAGAACAGAGATGAGTCCCTCGCCAGCATCAAAGTTGGCCTCCTTATGGTCGTCCTTGAGAACAGGACAGTCGGGCCAGGCACCCAGTTCTTTCTCCAAGCCATCGCGAATCTCCTGCCACATCTGACGAGTGCTGTCGTTCGTCGACAGGTTGTAGGTCTCCTGGACAACCATCAGTTGCTCACCCTTGAAGGCTGCCAGCACACGATAGTGCTCAGCAGGCGATGCCAGCACGACATTGTTGCCGCTGTCTGACGCAGCAGAGTCGACAGCAAAGCCACGAGCTGCCATAGAGTCTACGAACTGGCTGACAGGCATAGTAAATGCCAAACCACGATAGTTAAAATCAACGGGTGCACCACTCTTCTGGCAGGCACACAAGGCAGCTACAGCCACCAATGCGAAAACAAGTTTCTTCATATCAGTATTGTTTAGTTAGTTAGGTTATTCAGATAACATCGTGACCTCTATGCAGCGCTTAGCACCCAGCAGACGCTGGGCCATGCGCTGAATCTTCTCGGCAGTCATCTCTTCCACCATCTTGCAATAGTCTTTATCGAAGTCAGCATCGTCGTCTAACTCATGCCAGATGACGTAGCTCCAGTAGTCGTTGGTGATGGCTGCCTGCTGATATTGCTTGACGAGATATTTCTTGACCTTATCCACGCTGCTGGCTACAGGACCATACTTAGCGATATTCTCCAGCTGCTGATAGATGATGGGGTTCAGCTCTTCGTAACGCTGCGGGTCAGCATTGTAGGAGATGTGTAGGGTCGCATTGGGCTTGTCGTCCTTCTCCAAACCAAAGTCGATGCTGACGCCATAGGTTCCGCCCTTCTCCTCACGGACAGAGTCTGTGTAGGCCACAGAGAGACAGCGCTTAAGAAAGTCGAGTTCCAGGTCGCTCTGCGGAGTAAACGGAACATCAGCGCTATAGATGATGCTCACATTAGCCAGTGGCGTCGTCATCTTCTTGCGGAAGACGCTCACCTTGGAGCCCTCCACAAACTGCGGGACATGCTTCCAGTTCACCTGCTCGTGCTGATAGGTAGAGGGCAGCGTAGCCAAATACTGGCACACCAGTTGGCGCAACTGCTGCTCATCATAATTGCCTATGATGACGGTCTTGAAGTTGGACGCATCGCTGTACAGGTGGCGATATATCTGGAGAATGCGGTCGTAGTTAGCCTTCTCGAGTGTAGCCTGTACCACAGGTTCCAGACGAGGATGATGGCCATAGCAGATGGCACGTATTGAGTCGTTATAGTCCACTCTGGGCGATGCATTACGATTGGTCAGGAAGGCGTATGAGCGGTTGACCAGACTGGCAAAGGCTACCGTATCACGGCGTGGCTGCGTAAAGTAGAGATGTGCCAACTCAAACATCGTTGGCATGTCCTTCAGCGACACGCCGCCAGTGATAACCTGTCCACGAGAACTGACGGAAGGCTGTACGCGAACAGACTTGCCCGTCAGCATACGGCGCAGCATCATGGCATCAAACTGGCCCACACCCGCATCGGTAATAGCGCTGTTGATGAGAGAAAAATTGGGAATATCCTCATCACCAAAGACTGACGTACCACCATCAGCCTGCATACGCATAGAGACAGCGTCGGCTGCGAAATCGGTCTTCTTGACATAGACCTTCATGCCATTCGACAGCGTCCACTCTGTAAAGCCGTGCTTGAAGGCTTTCTCGCTGACAATGCTTCCAGGCTTTGGCAAATGGGTCATCAAGTGCTCTGGAACCTGAGCCTCCACATAGGGTGCATACGACAACTGCTGGGTGGCCGTGATGACATTCTCTATCTGCAGTTCGGTAGGCAGCACCAGTCCCTCCTTATCAGGAGCATACATGATAGCCACCTGGTTCTGGTCAGATATCAACTCACGCACAGCCTTGTTGACTTCCTCCAGTGTCACCTCGCGGTCGAAGCGGCGCGTCAGTTCCACCTGCTGCTCCATAGACAGCAGTGGCTCGCTATTGAGGAAGTGTTGTACGCATGCAGAAACATATTTGGAGTTACGACGGTCGTCACGTTCACGGAACTTACGCTCGTCGTGGTTCAGCTTCAGACTCTTGGCGCGGTCCAGTTCTGCCTGCGTAAAACCATGCTGGCGAGCCTGTTCAGTCACACCGACAGCAGCGATCAGACCACCCAGGATGTTGTCCTCACGACAGCTGACAGACAGGGAGAACGACTCCTTCATACGACTCAAGAAGAACGTAGACGCACGCCCTGTAGCACTCTGATAGGGAGGATTGGCCTGCTGACGAAGTTCAGCCAGGCGGTCGTTAATCATCGTACCTATCAAGTTGTCGATATAGTCGCCACGCAGGTATTTCTCGTCGTTCTTCTCTGCATCGGGTGTCACGTCGCGTTTCTGGTACAGGTGAAACAACACGATGGGCTGTTCCTTGTCCTTCTCGATGTCGACAATCATCTTCTCATTGTCGCTGACAGGATAGTACTCGCGCTTAGCAGGATTCTTGGGAGCAGGAATCTTCGAGAAGAGTTTCTTAATCTTCTTCTCCATCTTGTCGACATCGATATCGCCCACCACAATGACAGCCTGCAGGTCAGGTCGATACCACTTATGATAGTAGTCGCGCAAGTCTTTGTAGGGGAAATTGTTGACGATGTCCATTGAACCAATAGGCATGCAGTCTTCATACTTGGTGCCCTTATACACCTTGGGCATAGCCTGCTCCATCAGTCGTTGTACGGCACGGCCAGCACGACGGGTACGCCACTCTTCCTGAATGACGCCACGCTCTTTGTCTATCTCCTTGTCCTCCAGCAACAGATAGTGGCTCCA
>OMQN01000173.1 GCA_900313235.1 uncultured Prevotellaceae bacterium
TTGGAATACTAGCCCAATAGCGGACATCTTTTCTTCAATACTAAAAATGCGTTTCATTTGAACCTTTAAGTTGTGTCCAACTTTCTGGGTTCACTTCACTTTCGACCCCCTGGTGTTCAGTCGGTAACAGCCACGCTGTCCGGTACTCTCTACCAGCGACTGTTGCGACTTCGAATTCTTCAGCAAATACTGTTGCACGTAGCTGCGTACCTCCTCAAAGTCGGGCTGATAGAAAAACGTACAGTTCAGGTTATAAACGTGCCTGCTGATGTTCTGCACGCTTATCCCCCGCTCACCAGCCTCAGTGAGAATCTTCAGTATCTGTTGGTCGTAACTCACTATGAAAATATCAACGTTTATGGTTTCATCTAAAAAAAGGGCCGGTATGCCGCATAGCTTACCAGCCCTCTTTTATAATTCTAATGTCGTAGATTAAGCGAGTGTAATCTTCTCGTCAGCAGCAACCAGCTTACCCTCCTTGAAGAGCCAGCCCAGACCCAGCAGAGTCTCCTCTTCGCTGATCTTTGCAGCCTTAGCAATTTCCTTAACAGTAAGAGCCTTGCCAGCAGCAGCCAGTGCCTGATAAACATCACCAGCCTTGAAACCAGCGTTCTCAGCGTTAACAGCAAAAGCTGCCTTCTTTGCAACAGCTGCCTTCTTAGGAGCAGCAGCCTTCTTTACGGTTGCCTTCTTAGCCTCCTCAGCCTTAGGAGCAGCAGCCTTCTTTGTAGTTTTCTTTTCTGCCATAGTTGTTTGATAATTATTACGCTAAAAAAATATTTCTATTCTTTGAGGTGCAAAATTAACAACTTTTTCTGTTATTATATCCGCTAACTGACTGTTTTTAAGAATATTTTGCTTAATTCTTGACATACATCAATTGCCTCAAAACGATTCCTGCGCTATCAGTTTCCTTGCTCTTCACTGCGAAGTTCCACTTTCAGCTGCAGTTCTTCCAACTGCTTGGGGTCCAATTCGCCAGGGGCATCGAGCATCACATCACGTCCGCTGTTGTTCTTCGGGAAGGCGATGCAGTCGCGGATAGAGTCGAGACCAGCCATGATGCTTACGAAGCGGTCCAGGCCGAAGGCAAGACCTGCGTGAGGGGGTGCTCCGTACTTGAAGGCATTGATGAGGAAGCCAAACTGTGCCATCGCACGTTCGGGGGTGAAGCCCAGTATCTGGAACATCTTCTCCTGCAACTTGCCGTCGTGGATACGCAGCGAACCGCCACCCACCTCGATGCCGTTGCATACGAAGTCGTAGGCCACCGCACGCACCTTCTCGGGAGCAGTGTCCAACAAGGGAATATCGTCGGGGTTAGGCAGCGTGAACGGATGGTGTGTAGCCATCAGGCGCTGTTCCTCGTCGCTCCACTCGAACAGGGGGAAGTCGACAATCCACAAGCACTTGAAGGTGTCCTTGTCTCTCAGTCCCAGACGGTCGCCCATCTCCAGACGCAGCGTGCAGAGCTGCGTGCGTGTCTTGTTGGCCTTGTCGCCAGACAGAATCAGTACGAGGTCGCCGTCCTTGGCATCCGTCTTCTCCTTCAGCTGCTGCCAAACCTCAGGCTGGTAGAACTTGTCAACAGACGACTTCACGGTGCCGTCGGCATTGAACTTCACATATACCAGACCCTTGGCACCCACCTGCGGACGCTTTACGAAGTCTGTCAGCTGGTCCAGTTGCTTGCGGGTATAGTCAGCACAACCAGGCACCACAATACCGCCGATATATTCTGCCTCGTTGAAGACAGGGAACTCGCCCGTGCCCTTCAACACGTCCATCAGTTCCACAAACTCCATGCCGAAGCGCAGGTCGGGTTTGTCCGAACCAAAGCGGCGCATGGCCTCATGCCATGTCATACGCTCCAAGGGGGGCAACTCTACGCCACGCACCTCCTTGAACAGGTGGCGTGCCAGGTCCTCAAAGATCTGCAGCACATCCTCCTGGTCGGCAAACGACATCTCACAGTCTATCTGTGTAAACTCGGGCTGACGGTCGGCACGCAGGTCCTCGTCACGGAAGCACTTGGCAATCTGGAAGTAGCGGTCGAAACCACTCACCATCAGCAACTGCTTCAGCGTCTGGGGCGACTGGGGCAGTGCATAGAACTGTCCGGGGTTCATACGACTGGGTACTACGAAGTCGCGTGCACCCTCGGGGGTAGAACCTATCAGGATAGGTGTCTCCACCTCAATGAAGTTCAGGCTGTCCAGGAAGTTACGAATCAGGATAGTCATCTTATGGCGCAGCTCCAGATTCTTGCGCACACATGAACGGCGCAGGTCCAGATAGCGGTACTTCATGCGGATGTCGTCGCCACCGTCTGTATTGTCCTCAATAGTGAAGGGAGGCGTCTGACTCTCGCTCAGCACGTTCAGCTGGGCAGCCAGAATCTCAATGTCGCCAGTCTCCATCTTCGGGTTCTTAGCCTGACGCTCGCTGACGGTACCCGTCACCTGGATACACCACTCACGTCCCAACTTGTTA